>CAMOOV010000173.1 GCA_946621745.1 uncultured Ruminococcus sp. | reverse complement strand
ACTTTGGATGACATCGCCGGAAGCGTAATATAAAATCCCTGAATAGCCACTCCCTTGTGAGACAGGCGTTTGACTTTTTGGCGTGATTATGGTACAATAACAGTATATGACAACTTTTGAAAGGAGCTGCATTATGAATATTGCAGTTGCACAGTCCGGCGGCCCGACCTGCGCGATCAACGCCTCCCTCGTCGGCGTTTTCAAGGAAGCACTCAAGGTGCCGGAGATCGACGCGGTCTTCGGCTCCGTCAACGGCATTGAGGGAATGATCAACGATCACCTCATTGACCTCAAAACGATGATTCTGACCAATGAGCAGATGGAGCTGCTCCGGCAGACACCCTCGACCGTTCTCGGCTCCTGCCGGTTCAAGCTCGCGGATATGAACGAGGATGACTCCGATTATCAGCGGATCCTGAAAACGATGCAGCAGCGGCAGATCGGCGCATTTTTTTATATCGGCGGCAATGATTCGATGGACACCGTCCAGAAGCTCTCCGCCTACTGTAAGGCGCAGGGTGCGGATATCCGCATCATCGGCATCCCGAAGACAATCGACAATGATCTCTGCGTCACCGACCATACGCCGGGCTTCGGTTCCGCTGCAAAATATGTCGCGGCAACGATGCATGAGATCGCCCGCGACAGCTCCGTTTACAGCATCCCGTCCGTCACGATCGTCGAGATCATGGGGCGGCACGCCGGCTGGCTGACGGCCTCCTCCGCCGTGCTGCACCGGCTCGGTGAGAGTGCGCCGCATCTGGTCTATGTGCCGGAATGCGAATTCTCGCTGGAAAAATTCATTCGTGATGTCCGGCAGGAAATGGCGAAGCACAAGGCCGTGATCTGTGCAGTTTCCGAGGGCATCGAGGTGCCGGAGGGTGTGCAGTCCGGCGTAGTCGATAATTTCGGCCACAAGTATCTTTCCGGCATCGGCAGTTATCTGGAAAACATCGTCCGGCAGGAGATCGGCTGCAAGGTGCGTTCGATCGAGCTGAATGTCATGCAGCGCTGCTCCTCGCATCTCTGCTCCCGCACGGATATCGACGAATCGGAAGCGATCGGCGCGGCCGGTGTGCGCTGCGCACTGAACGGCGAGACCGGCAAGGTCGTCGTATTCCGGCGGCTTTCCGATATGCCCTATACGGTCAAGATCGAAACCGCCGATGCCGCCGAGATCGCGAACCGCGAGAAATTCCTCCCGCGGGAATACATCAATGCGGCCGGCAATAATATTCAGGATGCAGCGCTCAGCTATTTCCTGCCGCTGATTCAGGGCGAGCTGACCATGCAGATGTCGCAGGGCATCCCGATGCACTTCACGATTCAGGAGACGCTGCTCCGCTGAACAGAGAGCTGTTCCGGCACACTTTGTTATATGTATTTATCATATTCATACGGTTTTCCGCATTCACACACAGAAAAGTCCTGACACGCTCAGGGCTTTTTTATGCATAATCGAAATCTGCGCAAATACGCATATTCCGCTTTCACTCTCGAATTAGTAGAGCCGTAGAATCCCGCTTTTCTCCGATCGGTTTCCGGAATTCCGCCGGAAAGTCCGTGACATCCGCCGCAGAATGGGGTACAATAAACTTATCAGTTTATTGAGAAAGCGAGTGAATCTCATGTCACAGAATTACACACTGATCACCGACAGCGCCGCCGACCTCTCCCCGCATCTGCTGGAATCCATGGGTGTGCGCTCTGTCCCGCTGAATGTCTTTATGAAGGACAATCCGGCACATCCATGTACGCTGACTGGCAGAGAGTTTTACGATGCACTGCGCGCCGGAAAGGTTGCCTGCACATCGGCAGCGAATCTCTCCCTGTTCCGCGAGGTGTTTGAGGCGGAGCTTTCCGCCGGCAGGGATATCCTGTACCTGGCATTCTCATCGCCGCTGAGCTGTATGTATGCAACGGGAAAGCTGGCAGCGGAGGAGCTTGCCGAAGAATATCCGGAGCGGCGGATCATCGTTGTCGATACGCTCTGTGCAAGTCTCGGCGAGGGGCTTCTGGTCTATCACTGCGCCGAGAAAATGGCACGCGGCTGCACACTGGATGAGCTGGCGGCATATGCTGAAGAGACGAAGCTGAAGCTGATTCACTGGTTCACGGTCGATGATCTGATGTTCCTGAAGCGCGGCGGCCGGATCGGTGCGGTCTCTGCTTTTGCGGGTTCTCTGCTCGGCATCAAGCCTGTGCTCCATGTCAGCGATGCCGGAAAGCTCGTCGCGAAGCAGAAGCTCCGCGGCAGAAAAAATGCCGTTCTGGAGCTTGGCAGGCATTATGACGCGGAATGTACGGATAAGGAATCCACGGTGTTCATCGCACACGCGGATGCCGCCGATGCTGCCGAAATGCTCAGGGATGCACTGCTGCATCAGTTCGGCGCAAAGCATATTGTGATCGGTGAGATCGGCGCGGTCATCGGCGCACACGCCGGGCCGGGCACTGTCGCACTGTTTTATCTCGGAACATCCCGCGAGGATCCGTCCGCAGCAAGGTGATGCAGGCGCGCTCCGCCGCGGAGGAAGGAGCCGGTTTTGTTTTCACTGTTGCTGGTTGTGATCTATCTCTCGTTTATCAGTCTCGGCCTGCCGGATTCGCTGCTCGGCGCGGCGTGGCCGTCGATGCAGCCGCAGCTCGGCGTTCCGCTTTCCTATGCAGGATATCTCTCGATGATTATTTCCTGCGGGACGGTGGTCTCCAGTCTGCTGTCTGACCGGCTGCTGCGGCGCTTCGGCACGGGGCTTGTCGTATCATGCAGCGTTCTGATGACGGCAGCAGCGCTGCTGGGGTATTCGCTCGCGCCGAGCTATGCGGTGCTGTGTGTGTTCGCGATTCCCTACGGCCTCGGCGCCGGCGCGGTGGATGCCGCATTGAATCATTATGTTGCGGTGCATTACGCGGCACGGCACATGAGCTGGCTGCACTGCTTCTGGGGGATCGGCTGCGCGGTCAGCCCTTACATCATGAGCTTTTATCTGGCACGCGGCACGGACTGGCAGGGCGGCTACCGTGCGATCTCCGTTCTGCAAATCATCCTGACGGCGGTGCTGTTCTGTTCGCTGCCGCTCTGGAAGCGCAGCCATGCCGATGATGACGAAAGTGCCGAAGCACCGCTGCCGATGCGGAAGCTGCTGCGGCAGCGCGGGGTATTGCCGGTGCTTGTGACATTTTTCAGTTATTGTGCACTGGAAAGCACGGCGGGGCTCTGGGCGAGCAGCTATCTCGTGCAGGTGCGCGGCATCGGCACGGAAACGGCTGCGCGGTTTGCATCGCTCTTTTATATCGGCATCACCGCAGGACGCTTCCTTTCGGGATTCGTAGCCGACCGGCTCGGCGATCATAAAATGATCCGGCTGGGGCTCTGCGGAATTGCAGCCGGGACGGTCATGGTGCTGCTGCCGTTCGGCGATCTGTTTCCGCTCTGCGGACTGGTCGTGATCGGCTTCGGCTGCGCGCCGGTCTATCCGTGCCAGATCCACGCAACGCCGTTGATCTTTGGAAAACGGTCGGCGCAGTCCCTGATCGGAATGCAGATGGCATTCGCTTATATCGGCACAACGCTGATGCCGCCGCTTTTCGGCATCATTTCCGACCACGCGGGACTCGGCGCATTTCCGCTGTTCCTGCTCTTTTTCCTGATTGTGATGACGCTGCTGACAGAGCAGGTACACGGCTTCCCCTGCCGGCGCGGGGTTGACAGGAATGCAGATTCGTGATATACTTATATATAGAATATGAAAGCCGGATCACCGGCAAAAAGCAGAAAGAAAAACAAGAAAGGATGCATTCCTATGAAAAAAACCACTGCTGCCGTGCTGGCATTCCTGCTTGGCACGCTCTGCCTGACCGGGTGCGGCAATCAGAAATCCGAAAGCGCAGCGGACTCTGCCGCTGCGGAATCCTCCGGCGGCGCACTGGAAATCGACAATACAGACGGCAAGGATGAACAGATCTTGATGGAGAACGGCAAGACCGTTACCGTCACCGATGACGGCTCGTTCATCACGGAAACGGACAACGGCTATGAATGGAGCTATCTCGCCGGCACCTGCCGGATGACATTCCCGAAGGAGTGGAAGGATCGGTTTGTTGTCCGGGAATCCTCGGTCTACTGCAAAGAGATCTTCGATAAAGCCGAGAATACCGGCAAGCTCTTTTCACTCTCGTTCATGGATGATGCCGGTATGCTCGCCGAGCCAAAGCCTGCGGCGCTGCTCGGCGTTGTCAATCACCGGTATGTGACTGCGATCATCCCCTCGTCTGTGGATTTCGACAGTAATGATGAGCTGCTCTCCGCAGAATACAATGATCTCGCGGGCAGTCTCAGTGAGATCTTCCAGAGTACGGTCTGCTCCGGCTCGGATGCATTCAAGCCAATCAATCTCTCGGCATATGAACCGGCCGCCGAATCCGCTGAAAGCAAGCTGCTCGGCACCTGGCAGATCCCGAATACGCTGGAGCCGGGACAGTTTACGCCGACCGTTACATTCCGTTCGCGTGACAGCGCATTCGGCTATCTGAGCGCTGCAAATGTCGTGACGCTCGGCACATTCCTGCTCAACAAGAACGCTGAAAACTATGTCTGGAATACCGACAACTGGGGCGATGCCGGTCTGGTCTTTACGGGCGGCAAGGTCTTCCGCGCAACATATTATGAATCCGTTCCGGAGACACTGGAATTCACAGTGCTCTTTTCTGAGGACGGCGCTTCCGAATCGCTTGCGGAATCGAAATTTGTGCTTCAGAGTGATTCCCAGTCGATCACCCGCTCTGCCGACGATCCGACCGAGATCGAGCTGACCTGATTTCCGGCGCACTGTAAAAGTGAATAAGATTGATGAAAGGGACCTGTTTTCAGCGGGTCTCTTTCTTTTTTCTGTCACGGATATTTCAGGTTATTTTCAGCAAAACTGACGGTTTGTCATCTTTTTCAGTGCAATCGTCTCCTGATTGGCTGTGATGCGGATTTTTCAGTTTGATTTCAGATTTCAATGATAAGATGAGGCTGTCAAGGGGAGAACAGAAGCTCCCCGGAATCAGAAACAGACCGTGAAAGGGTGGTTACCATGAAGAAAATGACAATGAGAACAGCAGCGATCCTGCTTTCCGCAATCACACTCGCAGGCGCAGGTCAGGCACTCGCAGCAGCCATCGGAGATGTCAATAATGACGGTTCGCAGAATGTCGCAGATGCCGTGATGCTGACAAAGCATCTCACGGAGGGCGCTGCGCTGACGAGTGCAGAAGCCGCCGATCTCAACGGCGACGGCGCTGTCAATGCAGCCGATCTGACACTGCTCAAGCGCGGTGTGCTGACGGAAAGCTCTGAGCCGACGGAGCCGACCGAACCGTCTGAGCCGGAAACACCTGCTGATACAGATGACAATTATGTCACGCAGATCACATTCGCTTCCGGTTCGGTCACGCTGAAAAACGCGGCTGATCAGGTCGTGGCAGCAGACAAGGCATCGAACCTGAAGGTCGAGAACGGAACCTATGTGACAATCACTGCGCAGACCACAGACGGCACCGTCGATTACGGCGATATCAATATCGACGGCGAATGCGCAGAGGGTCAGGTCAAGGTCGATGTCGATGAGACGGCATATCCGAATGCGCAGGTCACGCTGAATCTTCGCGGACTGACACTCTCCAACAGCAGCGATTCCCCGATCTATGTCAGTCAGATTGCGGATGAATGCGTCATTGCCGTGAAGAAGGACACTGTCAACACAATCTCCGACGGCACGGATTATACCAATGCCGATCAGAGCGCCGGCGCAGTCTATTCGCTCGATGATCTCAAGATCAAGGGCAAGGGTACGCTGATCGTCAACGGCAACTGCGGCGACGGCATCGTCTGCAAGGACGATCTGAAGATCTGGAACGGCGATATTCAGGTCAATTCAGCGGATGACGGCATCCGCGGCAAGGATTCGATCCGCATCGGCGATCCCGATGATACCGATTATTCTGCGCTGAAGGTCACGGTCGTCAGCAAGGGCGGCGATGCGCTGAAATCTACAAACGATACCGCTGATTCCGGCAAGGGATATATCCGGATCAACGGCGGCACGGTCGATCTCAAGGCGGAAAACGGTGACGGCATCCAGGCAGAGCAGGAGGTCATCATCAACGGCGGCGATATCAATATCTACACCTATCAGGGCAGCGGATATTCCGCAAGCGGCAGCACCTCCTCCGGCTCCACAAATCCGTGGCAGGGCGGCGGCTTCGGCGGCGGAATGCAGGACGGCAATTCCAATAAGACCGATATCTCTGCAAAGGGCATCAAGGCGGTCGGTCTCTATGACGAAGCGGGTACCACATGGCAGAGCATGGGCAATATCACCGTCACCGGCGGCAGCCTGACCGTGAACAGCTCCGATGACAGCCTGCACTGCGGCGGCAGCATGACGCTGACCGGCGGCGTATTCAATATCCAGTCCGCAGACGACGGCTTCCATGCCGACCATAATGTGACGATCGGTACCGAGAATGCAAAGACCTATGACGATGTGCAGATCTATGTCTCGAAGGCATATGAGGGCATCGAGGGCGTGAACATCTACCAGAACAGCGGCACGGTCTATATTGTCTCGACGGATGACGGCTACAATGCGGCAGGCGGCGCAGACGGCTCCGGCGGCGGCAACGGCGGTATGTTCG
>CAMOOV010000172.1 GCA_946621745.1 uncultured Ruminococcus sp. | reverse complement strand
GGGAGATTTCATCACTCTTCCGGCGATGTCATCCAAAGTTTTTGGTCGAGCTTTTTTCAAAAAGCTCGCGGGTCGAGGGCAGAGCCCTCGTCGCTCTCCGCAGAGAGCGAAATCCCACAGCGTTCCGAAAGCGAGGAAAAAGGGGGCTTGGGGGAAGAAACCCCGAAGGGGGTGTCTTCCCCCATTCACCGATCTTTTGTACCGCTCAATACAAAAGTACAAACTTAAGCCTATATTTATAACTCCCTGATACATCCACTCCCTGTGCAAAGGCCGTCAGCGCTTGTCGCGGTCAACCAACTTCAGAAATGCGACTGCGACCAGACGGTACACAAAAATAAACACAATCAGCACAAACCATTTGGACATCAGATTGCCGGGGCTGAATGTATAGGCATCATCAGATGCAAAAAAAGACATACCGTTGAGATTGGATGTTGTGCAGAATGCCTCCATGCCCCATTTGCTGATCGTGATGTAGGAGATCATCTCCGTAATGCCATTCAGCTCAAAGAGGATTCCGGACATGACGAGCTGGAGGATGAGGATGAACGGCATGACCGTCATCGCAACACCCGTTGTCTTGACAATGCTCGAAACCATCAGCCCCAGCACATCCGAGCTGAAAATCACGAGAAAGAATGTGATGAGCAGTTCCAGAACGGTCGGCAGCATTACACCGTTCCCGTTCACATTCGTGATATTTGCGATATAGATGATGCCGGTCGCGATTACGCTTTCGACCGCGCAGAGTACCATCTCAAATCTAAAATGCGCATTCATATATGCGGAGAGATTCAGTCCGGCTCGGTATTCCCGCTTGATAATATCGCGTTCGCGGCAGATCGACTGGATTGAATTGAATATACCGATCCAGATGCAGGCGCAGATCGTTGCGAACGCACCGCTGCGGGTATCGTCACTCGCTTGGAACATATCCTCGCCGGTGACAAGGCAGATGATGAGCATGATGATCGCTGCACTGATAAAGACCTTCCAGCCCTTCTCATTCCGAAAAACGCGGAAGCAGGTCTGTGTATAGATTTTCGTCTGCTGCTGCTTGGAAGCGTGTTCCATAATGCCCTCCTTAACCGAACTGTTTGCTGTAAAGGTCTATGAAGTGATCAGAGAGACCGTCGCCGCCTTCATCGGGGCGGTTGATGCGGCCGACGATTTCCTCCAGCGTTTTGGTGCCGAAGAATGAGAGTGCTTCACTGACACCGCCGAAGAATGCCAGATGTCCGCAGTTGTCACGCTGGCTTTTCGCCAGAACGATGACCTTATTGAACAGCTCCGGAACGCGGTCGGGCGCGTGTGAGATCACCATAACGATCTTGCCTTCATCTGCTATTGTGCGCAGATTTCGCATCAGCGTCCGTGCCATGATGCCGTCGAGACCGGAATCCGGTTCATCCAGAAAGAACAGCTTCGGATCGGCAATGTATTCGACCGCGATGCTTACGCGCTTGCGCTGACCGCCGCTCAGCTTGCCGATCAGGGAATCGCGTTCCCGCTGGAGACCGAGCGTCTGCATGACATATTCGATCCGGTTCAGCTTTTCCTGTTCCGGCATTTCAGCGGGGAGCTTCATCTCCGCTGCATTTTTCAGTGTGAAAAAGACGGTATCATGAAAACGGAGCAGATCGCTCTGCGGCACGAAACCGATCTTGTATTTCATGGATTCATAGTCCTCGTAGATATCGGTATCGCCGTGAACGATTTTGCCTTCGGCTTTTTCATAGCCCATGACCGCGTGCATGAAGGTCGTCTTTCCGGCACCGGAGCCGCCGAGGATCAGCACCATTTCACCGGGCTGAATCGTGATGTTGATATTTTGCAGGAGCATGAGCTTTTTTGTACGCTGCCAGACGCTTCGTTCTGTAATATTGATATGCAGAGACGGGAGACCGGCATAGCTGTACTGCGGTGCAGCGGGCATCGGCGTTTGCGGAAGCTGTGCTGCTGGCTGTGCGGCGGACTTCTCCGGAATCTGACAGACAAACCGGTCGCCGAGGAAGAAGCAGCAGAAATTGGCGATGCGGATGCAGTCGCCGATCCGCAGATAGACCGGCGCGGTCAGCCGGACATTGTTGACATATGTTCCGCTTGTGCTGTTGTGGTCGATGACAGCCCAGCCGTCCCGCGCCGCAAAGAATGACGCATGGTTCATGGAGACGGTATTCTCCGAAAGCGCGATTCCGCCGACGGTTCTGCGTCCGATATTGATTTCGGCAATCTCCGGTTTCAGCATGACTGTCTCTGCGGAGAAATGCTCCGGATAATCCGTCAGGAAAACGAGCGTGATGACATCATCCGCTTCGGAGCAGGGCTGATTGAAGATCTGGAGTGCATCCCCGTCCGAGAGGTATCTGCGGCGGTCTTTCTCCAGACGCTTACCGCAGCTCCATGTGCCGCTGAAGCTGCCGGCATCGGTATAGTACCATCCGAAATCGTCGCAGCGAAACGCGCCGTGCTGCCGGGAAACGAATCCGGCAGAGAGACCGATATCCGGGTGTGACTGCTCCGTGATCCTGCCGACGGTCATTCCGTCCCGGAGCGGCAGCAGCGAGAGCTGACCGTTTTCAGCGATCAGCAGACGGGGCTGCAAATTCCGGTGTACCATCATGACTGTTTTTTCGTTCATTCTGCTTCACCCTTCATACGCCGTCCGGCTTTGCTTCATCTGCCGCATCGGCGTCATCTGCCGTATCGGCTTCATCCGCATTTTCATCTGCATTGCTGCTGCCGTCCTCGCTGCTGCTTTCTTCTTCGGAGGTATCATTGCCGTTTTCATCGTCGGATTTATTGAAGATCTTGTTCTTTGTACTCAGGTTTTCCTGATCCATTTCCTCCGTGGATAAGAAATGCGTTCTGAAGTTGTAGCTGTCACCGAAATCGTTTCTGACAGCGACCTGATGATCCTTGGGGCAATCGGTGACATAGTAATTATTAAATTTATCTTTCATCAGAGTATAGTCCATGTGTTCCAGATAGGGGACTTCCACATAGTTGGCCTGCGTGTTTCCTATCACTTCCGGATTTTTCAGGGGATTGTTGTAGAGGGCAAGAAGGATATATTTGCGCCTGTCGCTGAGCGAGAGCGTTGAGATCTGATTGCTGCTGAGGTTGATGACGGTCGGATTGGTTCCGCTTGCTTTTCCGATGTTTTCCAGTGTGGAGGCATCGGTGATCTTGTTGTGCGGGAGATAGATGCATTCCAGCTTCTGCAAGTCCTTCAGACCGTCGATTGCAGTAATCTCGTTGTTCTCAGCCGAGAATACACGCAGGATCTGAGATTCGGAAAGCGGCTCAATCGAGGAGAGCTTGTTGTCGTCCAGGCTCAGATAGGTCAGCTTGACGGTGCCCTGCAAGGCAGAGATATCGCTGATCCTGTTTTTGTTGGCGCTGAATACAGTGAGATTTTCCTTGCTCTTTGCAAGCAGAGAAATATCCTCAATCTGATTGTTGTCTATGCGGACATCGGCCAGCTGGGTGGCGTTGATGATCCCGCTGATATCGGTGATCTGATTGTTGCTGACACGGAGATATTTCAGATCAATGCAGTCCTCAAGTCCGTCGAGATTTGTGAGCTGATTGTTCGTGGCAGAGAGGGAGATGAGCTTGGCGTTATTCGAGAGCGGCTTCAGCGAACTGATTCGGTTGTGGCTGATTTTCACTGTAAAGAGCTTTGTTGAGCCGGTCAGCGGTTCCAGATCCCTGACCTGATTATTTTCCAGCTGCACTTCCATGAGCGCTGCACATTCGGAGAGTACGGAGATATCCGAAACCTGATTGTTATTGAGGCTCAGCGTTTGGAGAGACTTGCTCGTTTTCAGCGGCGAAATATCAGAGATCCGGTTATTATCAGCGTACAGGTAGGTGAGATCAAGACCGTTCAGCGGCGAGAGATCGGTTATCTTGTTGTCTGAGACTCTCAGATTCCTCAGCTTCGGTGTATTCTTTAAAAAGTCCAGCGAGGTCAGCTCACTGCCGTTCAGATGCAGTTCATTCAGTTCCGGCAGCTCCGGCAGACTCTTTATTTTACAGCCGTCTGTTTCGAGGCACTTGAGTGAATCAAAGCCATCAAGGAAATCAAGGTTCGAGACACCGGTTTTGTTGAGATACAGTTTTTCGAGTGTTCCTTTTACCACAGCAGCGGTAGTAATATCGGTAAGCTCCGGGCTGTTGTAAAGCCAGAGCGATTTCAGAGCAGTCAGCTTGTCAAACGGAACCGCTTTCAGTCTGTCATTGGTCATTTCCTTGCCGTTAATCACGAGTTTTTCGACCGAGGCGGGGATATGCTCCATGACCTTTTCACTCAGATCGCCTTCGGAGAAGGTGAGATCAGTGATGTTTTCCATTTTTTGCAGTTCCTTCAGTGCATTATCCTCAAAGGTGCATCTGCTAAAATTCAAAATGTACAGATTCGGCATCTTTTTGAGATATTTGATCAGCGAAAGATTCACATTTTGCCTGTATATAAGGGCGGTTTTATCATCTATCTTGATTTCATTGGAATAGCCGGATTCAGTCGTGAGCGTCATGCTTTGGTTGCGCATAAAATAGATTCCGCCGCCGATTACGAGAGCCGCAACGGCAGCCGCAGCGATGATCGCTTCCTTTGACAAACGGCCTTTTTTGCGTTTCTTTTTGCCTTTGCCGGTATCTGCTTCTGCGGACAGGGATCCGGCCGCGTTTGCAGGATTCTGCGGCACATAATCAGGTACGGCAGAGGAAACAGGCGGCGCGGACGGATAAACCGGAGCAGCCGGGGCAGGGGACTGCGCCGAATACTGCGGCGGCAGGGGAACCGATCCGCCGCTGCGCAGCGTATTCAGCGTTCTTTGCTGCTCCTCCGGAGAGATATAGCGTGTTTTATCGTTATCTGCGGCGGCCGGAGCCGGAGCGCCGGAATTGCCCGCAGCAGCCGGATTGACCGGCAAAGCCGGAACCGGGATCTGCCCGGTCAGTGCACGGTAGAGCTCACCGACGGACTGCCAGCGGTCGGCCTTGGTGATGCCGAGTCCACGCATCAGAGCGGCTTCCTGCTGCGGTGTGATATTGACACCGAGTGCAGAGGGCAGCCGGACTTCATCCCGGAACACACGCTGACCGGCATCGTCCGGAATCGTTCCGGTCAGGCAGTGATAGATCGTCGCGCTCAGTGCATAGACATCCGTCCACGGTCCCTGATCGCCCTTGCTGCGGTACTGCTCCTCCGGCGCATAGCCGTGCTTCAGCACGACGGAAAATCCGCTGCTTTCCGCTGCGGAAACATTTCGGGCAGCGCCGAAATCCAGCAGCTTTGCGCCGGTTTTTCCGAGCATGATATTCTGCGGACTGATATCGCGGTGGATCAGTCCGGACTGATGCACAAGCTCCAGCGAACGCATGACCGGCGTCAGGATTGTGATGAGCTCTCCGAATGGGATTCTGCCTGACCGGTCGAGATAATGCTTGAGCGTTTCGCCGTCGATAAATGCCATGACGATATATGCAGTCTGGTTCTCCTCAAAGAAGTCGCGCACATCCACGATGCCCGGCTCACCGGAGAATTTGGCCAGCATCCGTGCTTCTTCGAGAAAGCGATCCTTATTCTTTTTGAAGAATGCCTGCCGGTCCTCGGAGGTGCTGCAAAGCACCTGTGAAGAATTTTCGGTCGAGCGGTTGACATAGCCGTTCGGGAAATATTCCTTGACTGCGACGCGCATATCCAGCATGGTATCCCGTCCGATATAGGTGATGCCGAAGCCGCCCTCGCCGAGTGCTGCGCCGATCAGATATTTTTTGTTCAGCAGCGTTCCGGGCAAAAGACGGTGCGGTGCAGTCTCAGCCTTGACGGATTTCCCGCAGGTCGGGCAAATAGCTTGGTTTTCCTGAACAGGACACATACAGTTTTCACAATAAATCATGGCTGTTCTCCTTTTTTATCACTGCGACAGCAGTATGATTATCATTTCCTGAGGCGGGGTGTGCGCTGTGGATCCTCCGCATCTGACTGAGCCAGTCACCGGCATCGCTGACCTGACGGAGCGCTGAGAGCATCTCATCCTCGGTGACACATTCCCAGAAGCCGTCCGAGCAGAGCAGCATCTGATCGAAACTGTCAAGCTCTGTCACATTCAGATTTCGCAGTTCGGCGATTCCGAGCGCCTGAATGAGCTTGCAGCGATCCGGGCTGCTGCGGATGTCAGCCGGATCCAGCAGGCCGAGCCGGACAGACATCTGCGCGACGCTGTGATCCTCGCTCTGATAGATGATCCGTTCGCCGTTTGCGAAGAGATAGATCCGTGAATCCCCGACATGAAGCAGCCGGACTTTTCCGGGCGTGACAAGAGCCGCTGCGACCGTTGTCTCAAAGCCGCCCTCTGTCGCCTGATTTTTCTCCAGCAGCAGGCGGTTCGCATCATTGACGGCAGCGGCAAGATCAAGCTCTGCTCCCTCTGCCTGAAAGCGCTGCCGGAGCAGCTCTGCGGTCAAAGCAGAGGCATCCTTTCCGTGGCGGCTGCTTCCGACGCCGTCAGCGACTGCGAACAGCAGTGCATCAGCGGATTCCTGTACTATGACGGCATCATCATTTTTCGGGTGATTGCCCGATTCTGAGTACAATTCCCATGTATAATTCATAATGCGCCTCTTTGGTTTCATATGATTGGCAGATTTGATAAAATCTATATCTATTGATGTACCAATTAAATCTTGAAGAATAGATGCGCAGGATTTTTGTCGT
>CAMOOV010000171.1 GCA_946621745.1 uncultured Ruminococcus sp. | reverse complement strand
GCATTCTTGAAATATCCTGACCGGTCAATGAAAAAACTGCCTGATTGAAGTCCATACCGAGAACCTTTGTCAGACAGTTGATCGAATTATTTGTCGCGCCCTCGCGCGTGTAGTGGAAGTACCACTGATTTGTTGACGGCTTGATGCACAGCGACGGGTATTCCTTCACATAAAACTCTGAACCTTTCCGTTCAACCGTAAAGCCGTTCTGCTGAAAATATGTAACGAGGTCAGTCTCGCGTGCAGCCTGCACCAGCGCTTTGTATTTTTCCTGTCTCATAAATTCTCCTTTCAGTTTTAGGGTATAGAAAAGCACCTGCTGTTCAGCAAGTGCTTTGTGTATATTCAGCTAATAGTATTTCTATTATAGTTTCAGTCCGCAGCTTTCGTTTTCCTCAACATACTGGTTTATGATGTATTCCGCTGCTTTTTGCCCGCTTTCAAAATCCCACCGTCTTGGAAATCCTTCTTTTTCACGGCAGTGCGAATAGGTGAGATGATAAATGCGCCATAGTTTAGTTCCATCCTTCCTTACCGATTGGAACAGCATATCATCATTCGCATCGCATTTATATATCGCATACACCCGACCGTCAAAAAACGGATCATCCTCGCCAAGTTCAAGTTTCAGTTCGGGAACAAAGACTGCTTCGCGTTTCTCCTCCGGCAGCATCCACCAGTTGAAATCGTCCCCGAATTTCTCCTCGCAACGCTTCATGATATCTTCCATTGACATATTGGCTGTGATACTGATTCGGTTTTGTTCACGCAGGGAATCTGACGCACCTTTACCGAAATACCGGTCAAAATAATCATCGAATAACAGTATACCAGAACGCCGCACCATGACAGGATTGTCGCCGTTTGGCTGATAGAGCAGATCGCAGTTGAGCATTCGCACCAGATGTTTCATCACATACAGAAGCTCGCCCGCAGAATTGCAGTCGGAAGAAGAATAATACCGAAAAGAAAGGCAATGATTTACCTTGACGCCATAATCCTCCTTCATCCATTGTATCGTTCTATTACTCCATACATGGACGAATGCTTTGATACGACCATTGAAAAATGTTGTTATATCTGTCACTTCATTCGGATCGGACGGGTACAGCTTTTGCAGCAGATCAATCAGTTCAGAAGGATTATCTGCGTAAAGATCAATAAAGTTTTCGACTGACATTTCAATATCACCTCCGGCCTTATAACTGAATTATAGCACAGCAGGGAGAAAAAGTCAATCAGAGCGTATCGGAACGCTCCCACATTTTCCAGCGGGAGCGTTCCTCTAGCATTATCTTCTCGGTCCATGTCGCGGTGTATTGTCATCCGAAATCATCGGATAGTCATCATCATCCGCGTTCTGATATGCTTCACGCTCAGCGCGTTCTTCGGCAGTCTCTTCCTCATCGGTTTCGTCGGGATCAATGATCGCATCCTGCTGTTCGGACAGACCGGAGAGCCGTGCTTCCAGTTCCGCAAAGTCGATCTTCGCTTTCAGCAGTTCTTCCTCGCGGTCGAACGGAACGCCAACAAGTTCCTGCGCCTGTTTCAGATCAGTTTCGAGTTTCGTGATCTTCGCGTTGCTGTCCTCGATTGCTTTCTCGATCGAGCCGTCGAAGAAATTGACGATGCGCTGCCAGTTGTCAGCGTTCGCTGCGCTGCCGAGCGTAATCGAATAGGACGGATCACGCTGACCTTTTACTGCAAGCATCGCCTGATCCATTTCACCCGGACGCAGCTCCACGCTCACCGTGAAATCTTCGATCCGGAATGTCGGCATTTCATCAAACGGACGCTCAATGCGTTTCGCGATTTGCTGATGCAGATATGCGTTGATGTCCTCATGCCTGGTGATCGTCCGCATCGGCGTGACGAAACCGAACGACCTGACCTTGCCCTCGGAATCCCGCATCTTTTCTGCGGACTTCTTATCGTCCAGCATCTGCACGATCTGCGTTCTCAGGCGGTCAATCTCGCCGGGGATCTGCTCAACACGTTTCTGCATCTTGCCCTGCTCATGCAGATGTGCCTGCTGAAGTGCAAGCAGTTCTGCGATTTTATTGGACAATTCGATGCGTGTTTTGAAATCCGGATTGCCTTCTGCCGCTGCCTGCAATTCCGCGTATGTCAATACCTTTTCGTCGCAGTCTTCGGAAACACGCGCCGGGCATTCATCGTCGAGAAGCTGCGCAATGAACCGTGCCTTGTCCGTCACCACCTGATACAAATAACTGTCCAGCGTGCCCTCGGTCACATAGTTGAGGATGCGTACTTCGGGGAATGTGTTGCCCTGACGCAAGATTCTTCCCTCGCGCTGCGAAAAATCCGCCGGACGCCACGGCACATCAATGTTATGCAATGCATAAAGCCGTTGCTGAATGTTTGCACCCGTACCGATCGTGCCGGTGCTGCCGATCACAACGCGGTACTTGCCGTCATTGATGTCCCGGAAGATTGCCGCACGATCTTTGCTGTCTGCTTTCGGCGCAAAGATGATTTCATCACGCGGAATGCCCTTTGCGATCAGTTCATCGCGGATGTAATTGTAAACTGAAAAGTTTCCATTCTCCGCATTGACCGCAATGTCCGAGAAGATAATCTGCACGCCTTTCTGCTCTGCTGTTTCATTGTAGTACTGCCACACGCGGTCAACGCAGGCATCAATCTTTCCGGGTTCATCTTCCATGAATCCTTCCGGCAGTTCTCCTTCCTCACGCTGACGGTACAGCGCCGCAACCGCCTGATTGCCCAGACCAACCAGACGCGCTTCACTGGTAATGACCAAAAGATTGTCGATGTGCGGATCTACCACACCGGTGCTGATGAGCTGCGCACGCGCCGCCAGTTCACGCACATACGCACGCTGTTCCGGCGATGCCTCGACCTTGACGATCTCCGGTTTTCCGCCGATCAGTTCCGGACGCGGCAGATGCAGTTTCTCCGCAGACTGTATGTCTGCAAACTCCTTATACATCGCCATGAGCTCCGGCAGATTTGCAAACTTCGCAAATGACGTTTTGAGTTTGAGCTGACCGGACGGGCTCTGCTTGTATGCGCAAACAACTTTGCCAAATGTAGCCGCCCAATCGTCGAAACGGTCTACGCCTGCGGCTTTCAGCAGATCAGGACGCAGATAGTTCATGACAACATATAATTCCGAGAGCGAATTCGATACAGGTGTTCCGGTGCAATGGAGAATATGTCCCTGTCCGAGCATCTCATTCATCCACTCACACTTCATAGCCATATCTTGCGCACGACCGGACGCAGCGGTTGAAACGCCTGAAACATCAGTCATTTTTGTTTGGATGAACATATTTTTGTATGCGTGACTTTCATCCACAACAAGGTAATCGAAGCCTAATTGCTCAAATTCCAGCACATCATCCTTGCGTCTTGTGGACTGCTTTTTCGGATCGAGGGCTTTCTCCAAACGCTTCTCCAGACGCTTTTTTGCAGCCTCGATTTTCTTGACGGACGGCGTGTTTTTCGTTGCGCCCGCCATCTTCTGCGCGACAAGCATATCCTCCAATTCGTCAATTTCGCGCTGAATATATCCGTGCTGATACGCCGGAGACATTGCCATTTTATCAAACTGTTCACGCGATACGATAACTGCGTCATAATTGCCGGTTGCGATCCGCGCTGTGAACACATCGCGCTTGTCCTGCGTAGACAAATCCATATCGCCGACCGTCAGCAGCCGCGCATCGGGAAAGATTCTGCGCCATTCCAGCGCGGTCTGTTCGGTCAGCGCTTTCGGCACAACGATGCACGCTTTATTGATCAAGCCAAGCTCTTTTTTCTTCATAACCGCCGAGATAAACACCGCGGATTTGCCTGCACCGACCACATGGGCTGCGAGCGTATTTCCGCCGTAAACCGCACGAGCGATACAGTCGCGCTGATGCGGACGGAGTTCAAAATCGTTTGCCATACCGTTGAATGTCAGCCGTGAGCCGTCATACTGCCGACCGACCAGTGCATTGAACCGGTCATTGTAAATCTTCTCGTATTTTGCTTTGCGCTCCGGATCGGCAAAAATCCATTCCGCGAATTTCGCCTCGATCTGCTTCGCTTTTTCCTGTGCAAGCCGGGTTTCCTCCGGATCAATGCGTGTGACCGTTTTGCTGGGATCTTTCGGTGACGGAACCGTTTTGTTTACAACGATTCTGGTCTGATTCAGCAGCTTCAGAGCAATCTCATACATCGTCAGGCTATCAGTTCCGTATGTTGTTCCCTCGTTCACATTGAGGTCTTTCCTACTGCCTGCTTTCAGAATGTCATATTCGCCGGTCTGGGGAATATATGTCACCTCGCAGCGAATGTCCCACGAATCGCGCCCGGACAGCGTGTGCAGAAACTTCGTGTAATCCTGCGCGTCAATCCACGAGCAGCCCATGCGCACCGTAATTTCTTCCGCGTGAATGGTCTCCGGAATCACGCCCTGCAAGGCTTCCACATTCGAGAGATACAGCGGATTGTTCTTCGCTTTTTCCTCTGCAAATGTGAGCTTTCTGCGGACATTTCCGGAGAGATACTCCGAACGGTCAGTCACTGATGAAAAAGGCTGTCCGGGGATTTCCTTTTCCGGATCGAGGAATACGAGCCCCGCTGTCAGCAGATCGCGCTGAATCTTCTCCATGAGCTGTTTCGGCTCCATGTCCGGTTCGGTGTTTTGCAAAAGCGCCGCCATATACGGAACATCCGGCTTGCCGCGCCGGTCAAGCGACACCTGATATGCCTCATCCAATGTCTCAACCGCCTTGATTTCCTGCACAGGGCTAACCGTGCGACGGAAGAAAATGTCTGCCTTCTCATAGGTCTGCGTTTCCGCGTTGTAGTTTTCAAGCGATTGCAGAATCGGATAATCCGCATCACGCCCGAAGCGCTTTTTGTTTTCCGCCGAGCTCAGTGCGCCGTTCTCCTTGACATACGCATCATAGAGTTCATTCAGCTTTTCGCGCATCGCAGTCAGGGCTTCATCCGGTACATTGGTCTTCTGCTTATCCAACAGCGCACGGGTCAGCGTGCGGATTTCAATGAGTTGCTTCACACGGTTCAGCTCTGCCGTATTGCCTTTGACCTGATCCATGTGCTCACCCTGACGATAGTAGACCTTGCCGTCTTTCTCGTGGTACGAATAGTCCTTGCCCCACGGTTCAATCTGTTCCTGCCGCGCCTTTGCCGCAGCATTTCGGCGGGTAATTGTAATTTTTGCATTCAGGCTCTGGATTGCCTCCTGAAGCTGATCTTTCAGCGTGGTTTCGGGTTTCGGATCACAGGTCAGGCGGTCAAAATAGCTTGTCTTTCGCATTGTGCCAAGAATCATGTTCGGGTTCTGCACGAAATACGAATTGATTCGGAGTCCATCCTCCGTTTCTGCGGTATAGCACCAGTCCGGCTTTGCTTCATGCACCGGCAGCGGCACTTCGCGCTTTTTCAGGAAGATAATGTCCGCCGTCACGCCCGTTCCGGCTTCTGCAAAGGTAGTGTTCGGCAGTCTGATTGCACCGACCAGCTCCGCCTGTGATGCCAGATACTCGCGCACCTTTGAGTTTTTCTTGTCCATAGTACCGGAAGATGTTATAAATGCAACCACACCGCCCGGCGCAACCTTGTCCAGCGCTTTCCGGAAGAACGCATCGTGAATCAGCCAGTCCTGCGCGTAGTCCGGATCATTCATTTTGTAATCTCCGAACGGCACATTACCGATTGCGAGGTCAAAGCTGCCGTCCGGCAGTCCGGAACGCTCAAAGCCGCAGTTCATGATCTTCACATTGTCTCGGTCATTGTGCAGGCGTGAAGCGATCTCTGCTGTAATACTGTCGATCTCCACGCCGACCACGCCGCCGTTGCCGATGCTGTGCGGCATTCTGCTGATGAAATTGCCGGTTCCGCAGGACGGTTCCAGAATGCGCGAATCCCGCTCAAGCCCCATGCTCTGCACCGCAGACCACATCGCATCAACCACGACCTGTGGGGTATAATGTGCATCGGTGACGCTGGCACGAATTGCCTTGTACTCGTCATCGGTCAGATAGCGGTGAAGCTGGCTTCTGTCATAGTCAAATCTGTCTTTGCTTTCGTCAAACACATCCGCGAGACCGCCCCAGCCGGAGTACCGCCGCAGCGTCATGTCCGAGACTTCCTTGCTGTGGTCATTGCTGCGCTGCTTCGTATACAGCGGCTCACCGTTTTCCTCGCATTGCCGCAGACGGTGAAGCTCGCGGAGCGCCGCAATGTTGTCATGGAGCTTTCCGCGCGGATCAGCGGCATAGACAATCTCCGGCAGAACATCAGGAACAGGCGGGAGCTCCGACTGTCCGTGAATCTGGATATATGCCTGTCTGCGTGATACATTTTCGATTTTGTCGCCGCGGTAATCCATTGTCCGCTCGTAGCTGTCAAGTTCAGATTGCAGCGCCTCCGGACTGGCGTTATTCGGGTACAGCATAAACAGCTGCATATCCTTGCCGTCCGCAAAACGCTCAAAGACCGTTGCTCTTCCGCGCCCGTCCTGCTGCACATTCAGCTCGCCGAGATTGTGCTTTTCGGAAAAAGCATTCAGTACAGCACGGTACTGCGCAGACGGATCTGTGATCTCCGGCTGTTCCGGTTCAGGTTCCGGCTCTTTGTCCGGTTCAATCGTAATATCCCGTCCTTCCTTGTCGGTGTACCGTACAAGCTGCCGACCGACATCGCGGGCATTTTTCAGGTTTTGCAGGAAAGTCTGTTCCAGCTCTGCATGCAGCCGCTCATCCACATTGCCCGTATCGTCAATGCAGCACTCGTACATG
>CAMOOV010000170.1 GCA_946621745.1 uncultured Ruminococcus sp. | reverse complement strand
CTGGGCGTCAGCCCAGCGGCGTCGTTTTCATACAATCTGACGAAAAATCTGACTGGTCAAGTTTACTTGACCGAAAGCATCCTTGCGCACCAGATTTAATCAGTGCTTCCCTAGCAATCTGGCAGCGGGCCCTGCCCGCTTGACAAAATGAGGATGACGCGCTATAATAGAGGTATACCGGTGCTGACAAAATACAGATCCCGCCGGTATGAGGATACAGCCGCAATACGGCTGTGCTGAATGTTCCCTTTCAGGGAACGCAAGCCAAAGGAGGCGTGAACTATGGTAACAGTGAAAACCTATGCAGAGCTTGAGGCCGCTGTTCTGCGCGATGAGCCGCAGATCCGGCTGGAGGAGAATGCAAAGCAGTATTATGAGCGCAAGGTCGGTGACCTCGTCAGCGGCGGCGTGATCGGTGCGCTGCCGGGACTGCTGGTCGCAGGGCCGCTCGGTGCCGTGATCGGCGCGGCTGCCGGTGCCATCATCGGCAATTCGGTCAATTCCGGCGAGCAGGAGCGCGATATCGCAAAATTCCTTGCACGCTATTACCGCAAGACCACAAGCGGCGTGACCTTCATCGAGCTTCAGCACAGATAATTTCCCGTGACGCATGAGAATGCCGCAACGGTTCCGGTGAGCGCCGGAGCTGCTGCGGCATTTGTCTATTCCGAATCGTCCTCCGGCGGCTCTGTGATGCAGGAAAGATTCATGACCGCCGCAATGCCCGCCGAGACCGACGATGCCAGCAGCGTCAGCAGCCCGACCTTCCAGCCGGGAATCTGCTGTACCCAGTCCGTCAGCGCAGCCGTCATGCCGGCGCAGAGAATCCCGCAGGCCGTCTGGAGAAAGGTGCGTCCGGCGCGGCGCAGGCATTCCCGCGAAAGAAAACGGTTCGTCTTTTGGTTCATACGGTCAGCTCCCCCTTTCTGTTGTATTTTATGCAGCAGCGTGCGGTTTCGTGCGCATTTCTTTTTGCACAATTTCCCGGATTCTGCTTGATTTTTTTGATTTGTTATGTTATAATGTATAATGGGTTAGGAGTGGAGATATCCCTTGATACAGAAAGAGGTGGTTTCCGTGAATCAGAGCGGATCCTATGCGATCGCCGTGATCGTTGCCGGAACAGATGAAGAATATCAGAGCAGCGTGCTGCGCGGCATCACAAAGGCGGCAAAGGAGCATCAGTTCAATGTGTCCGTGTTCGCGTCCTTCGGCGGGGTGCTTTCAAACAGTCAGTATGACGCCGGAGAGTATAATATTTACCGTCTGCCGGATTTCAGCCGGTTCGACGGTGCTGTGCTGCTGACGAATACGATCGGAGACGGCGCTGTCCGGCAGCAGATACACGGTGCGGTGCTGGCAGCCGGCATTCCGGCGGTGACGCTGGATAACAATGACTGTCCGGAATTCTTCAATGTCTGCATCGACAATTATGCTTCGATGAAGGCTGTCACGGCGCATATTCTGGATGTTCACCATGCAAGGAAGCTCTGCTATATCAGCGGGCCGGAGGATAATCCGGAAGCGCGGGAAAGAAAGCGCGCATTTTTGGATGCGGTGCAGGCGCACGGCATTGCGCCGGAGCAGTACAGCATTTATCAGGGCGATTTCCGTCCGCTGAGCGGAATGCGGGCGGCGGAGACGCTGCTGCGTTTCGGCGGAGCGCTGCCCGATGCGATCATTGCCGCAAACGATGCAATGGCGCTGGAGGCAGCGAGCGTTCTGGAGGAGCATGATATCCGTGTGCCGGAGGATGTGATCGTCACCGGCTTTGATTACACTTATTATGCACAGCATCACTGCCCCTCGCTGACGAGCGTGGCAAGGCCGCTGTGTGATGCGGGCTATTCCGCCTGCACACTGCTGCTGCGCGTGCTTGCCGGTGAAAAATGTGAAAAGACGCTGTCGCTGGGGGCAAGGCCGGTCTTTGCGGAAAGCTGCGGCTGCGTCGATGCGGAAAGCCTTGATATCCGCCGCTACAGAAAGGCCACCTACGGGCTCATCAAGAATGCACGCACCGATGTCTCTTTGCTTAACCGCATGACCTCTGCGCTCGCGGTCAGTGAATCGCCGGAGGAGAATATACGGATCATTTCCGGCTATTTGCAGGAGATCGCCTGTGAGCAGTGCTGCATCTGTCTCTGCGACAACTGGGAGAGCGCGTTTCTGGACGGCCATGCCGGTGAATCGGCCGAGCAGTATCAGATCGTTGGCTATACCGAGGAAATGAGCGCACCGCTGATCTGGATCGACGGCAGGATTGCCGAGCGGGGGCGCTTCAGAACGGCAGAGCTGTTCCCGTTCCCGCAGGAGACCGGCGGCAATGTCAGCTATTTCTTCCCGCTGCATTTCCGCGAACGCTGTCTGGGCTATTATATTTTCACGAATACGGAATTTCCGGTGCGGAGCATTCTCTGTCACTCGCTGATGATGAATATCAGCAATTCCTTTGAGAATGTCCGGAAGCTGCTGCATATGAATCACGCGATCCGCGAGCTTGACCGGCTGTATGTCATTGATCCGCTCTGCGGCATCTTTAACCGCAACGGCTTTATACGGCTGGCGGATCAGATCTTCCGTCACAGCCGTGAAGAACACGATTCGCTGATGATCTCGTTTATTGATATGGACGGCCTGAAATATGTCAATGACAATTACGGCCACGATGAGGGAGACTTTGCGCTGCGGCAGCTTGCGGCTGTGATCCGTGACAGCTGTACGGAGCAGCAGATCTGCGCCCGGTTCGGCGGCGATGAATTTATCATGATCGCGGCCGGCATGACGGAGGAGGATGCAAAGAGCTTTGAGCAGCGGTTCCGGCTGAAGCTGGCGGAGGCGAATCAGATTATCAACAAGCCTTATGAGCTTTGCGCGAGCATCGGCACATTTGTGACCGCGGTCGAGCCGGAGATGAAGTTGTTTTCGCTGATTGCACAGGCCGATCAGATCATGTATGAGCAGAAGAAGCGCAAGACCACTTCGCGTTACCTGCGCCGGGATTAAGCCGCGCAGTCTGATGCGTCTTACGAAAACCGCGCAGAATGACCGAACGGCCGGCGGATATTGTCCGCCGGCCGTTCGGCTTTTTATAATCTGCATACAGCACGGAATGCATTATTTATATCATATTACAATTATAAAAACAAAGAAAAAACTATGTGACGAATGCCACATAGCTGCAAGGAGAAGTAAAATCAACAAAACATAGGGGGATTGGGGGATTTGAAACAAGGTTTCCGTGAAACCTTGTGCTTATTATACAGGATAAACTTAAAATAAACCTGAATAGACTGTGAACGGTTTATGAACGCTTCGCAAGTTTTTTGTGAACTGCCGTCGATTTGCACAGAGTTTCTGCACGATGTAAAATTGTGTTTTTTTTCTTACCGATTCACTCCGTTTCTGCGATTTAGCTTGACAGCTTTCTGATTGTATGGTAAGATAAAAATAGCCGGCATAAGATCCGGAAAAACAGGAAAATAGCAAAACCGAAAAATTGATTGGGGGACTCCTGCATGAAACAAATTCTGCGCAGGCTGACGGCGGCTGTCACATCACTGGCCGCGGCAGCATCACTCGCGGCAGCGCTGCCCGCCGCACCCGCTTCGGCGGCCAATACCTACTGGAAATTCGACTTCGGCGGTAACGGCGCCGCCTCCGGCTATACCGGCGTGAGCGCTGCGGACGGCTATAACGCCTCCCGCGGCTACGGCTTCTCCTCCGGAACCGATGTTGCAAATGTCGCTGCATCCGGCTCCGGCGCGCTCAGCGATGCCGTGCAGTTCAAAAATGCGACCGCGACCGGCAATTATACCTTCTGTGCCGATGTGCCGAACGGTCTCTATCAGGTCTCGGTCTGGCTCGGCAATACAAACCGCACCAGCGTCGGCATTGAGAAAATGCTCCAGATCGTGAACATGACCGGCAATAATGCCTACCATACGCTTCAGGTCCCGGTCACGGACGGACAGCTCAATATCTGCGCCTGCGCCGGAAAGGACGGCTATCCCTTCTCGATCTCCGCGCTGGAAATCAAGCAGATCTCCACACAGACGCATACCAATCCGACGATCTGGGTCTGCGGCGACTCGACCGTCTGCAACTACTATCCGCTCGATACCTCCGAACAGGCGGGCTGGGCGCAGATGCTCCCGAAGTTCATTGATACTGCACAGTGGCAGGTCATGGATATGGCTGCATCCGGCCAGTATGCACGCGGATTCATGCAGGCCGGTCAGTTCGATGTCATCGAAAAGAACGGTCAGCCCGGCGATATCTATGTGATCTCGATCGGCATCAACGATACCAATGAAAAGAACCAGACCACCGAAGCGCAGTATGAGGAGATCATCACCGATATGGCGAAGCGCGCAATGCAGAAAGGTATGCGCGTGATCCTCGTCAAGCAGCAGGGCAGAAACGGCGACTGCCAGCGCAATCCGCTGCTGGAGGGCAGATGGTACGGCGCCGCGCTCGAACGCGTCGGTCAGGCGCTCAATATCGAGGTCGTCGATCTGTTCAAGCTCTGGCAGGACTACTGCCTGACCAAATCGGTTGACGAGGTCTCTGCAATGTATATGTCGGACGGTCTGCATCCGAACCGTGCCGGCGCGACCGTGCTTGCACAGTTCATGGCGGATGCGATCAACAACGGCGGCGTCGCTGCGGAGCCGGTCAGCTTCGAGGACGGCAGCGTGTTCCTGTTCCGCAATGCGGAATCCGGAATGTATCTGACCGTCGAGGACGGCAAGGCCGCAGAGGGTACGAATGTCTCGCAGTCGGCGGATGCTGTCCCTGCGGAGAAGAATACATGGAAGCTCAAGGCGGGCGCAAACGGTGACTACTATATTTATTCGATGCTTGACGGCGGCAGCACCTATCTGCTCGATGTCGCGGACGGCAAGACCGCAGACGGCACAAACATCGGCATCTGGACGGATACGAAATCCAGCGCACAGCTTTTCCGCTTCTATCAGAGCGGCGAGCGCTATCACATTGCAACGGCGGTCACCGACGGCAAGAGCTATGTCGGCATCGCAGGCGGTTCCCATGAGGAAGCCGCAAACGCGATCGAATGGAAAAATGACGGCTCACTGAATCAGCTCTGGGAATTCGTTCCAGCTGACGAAGCGGCGGCGGCGATCCCGCTCGCACAGGCCGATCTCGACGGCGACGGCGCTGTCACGGCGATCGACCTGACACTCGCAAAGCGCGTCATCAGCGCGGCGGAAAAGCCGTATACCAGAATGCAGGCATCCGATGTCACCGGCGACCTCAAGGCGGAATCCGATGATGCTGCGCTGCTCTGCGGCTATCTGCTGACGAAGGAGGATGCATTCGCGGATCCGAAGGTCGCAGCGACCGAGCAGACGATCACGCAGGGCTTCCCCGAAACGACCAATGCCGGCTTCCTCTATAAGGATTATCTGAATCTCGAAAACAATACATCCTCTGCCGTGACCTTTACGGTCAATGTCGTGCAGAAGGGCAATTATCTCTGCACATTCAACATCGCAAACGGTACCGACAAGGACCGCGAAATGAATATCACAGTCAGCGGCTCGAAGGAAACATGGAAGCAGAGCTTCCTCGGCACCGGCGCATGGACGACATGGCAGGAGCGCGGCATCGTTCTCCCGCTGAATGCAGGCATCAATACGATCACGCTGAAATCGAATACCGCAGACGGCGGCCCGAATCTCGATTATCTGATGCTGACACTGACCGATGAGCCGGTCGCGGAGTCCTATGATCCGAATGCCCAGCAGCCGCAGCAGCCGACCGGCGATAATCCGGTCATCTATATCGCGGCGGATTCGACGGCGCAGACCTACCGTGAGGACAAAGCACCGCAGCAGGGCTGGGGCTATTATCTTCAGAATTATTTCAATGCGAATGTGACCGTCTCAAACCACGCAATCGCAGGCCGCAGCTCCAAGAGCTTCTATGACAACGGCAGACTGACGACGATCCTCGATCAGATCAAGCCCGGCGATTATCTGCTGATCGACTTCGGCATCAATGACGGCGATTCCTCGAAGGCGGAGCGCTATGCACCGACCAAGGGCAATGTCGATAATCCGGAGACCGGCTCTTTTGAGTATTACATGACCTTCTATATCAAGGGCGCACTCGACAAGGGCGCAACGCCGATCCTCATGAGCCCGACGCTCTCGATCCGCAATCAGACACAGCCTTTCAAGGTCGGCTACCGCAATATTGATTCCTCGTGTCAGGCGCTGGCCAAGAAGTACAATATCCCGTATTTCGATCTCGGCACGGCCATGACGAATGAGTTCAACAAGCGCGATTACAACACCGTCAAGGGCTACTATATGGGCGGCGCGGTCGGCGGCACCGATTTCACGCACTTCACAGAGACCGGCGCAAATGAGGTCGCAAAGATCATCGCGAACGGCATCAAGGGACTGAACATTGACCTTTCCAAAAATGTGAAGTGATCCTAAAAAGCAAAGCACCGGCGGAAGCGAACCGCCGGTGCCTTTTGTTCTGGCATTATTTTTCGTTATCCTGATCCTGCTTTCCGCCCTGATCCTTTTGCTCCTTTGCCTTTTTGCTCATAAAGACCGAGCCGACGATCAGGCCGAGCGCGAGAATGCCGATCAGCGCATAGAGCCAGATCGGGGTATCGTCGCCGAGCGGCAGTGCAGCAAGCATTGTGATAATTTCCATAGTCATGGTTCATGCCTCCTTTGCTTTTCTATATCCTACCACAAACGGCGGGATTTGTCAAGTACCGGTCGGCAGTTCCGCAGGGTGCGAGGGGGAACCATAAGAGAGGAAAGCGCCCGGCGCTGC
>CAMOOV010000169.1 GCA_946621745.1 uncultured Ruminococcus sp. | reverse complement strand
GACCTCAATTCGATCGGACTGAAGGTCATGACGAATTACAAATTCTCGTCGCTCGACCGCGCATATATGGCCTGCGGACACAACTCCGTCCTGAAGGACGATGACGGGAAATGGTACCTGTTCAATCATGCGCGGTTCGATGACGGCTCGGAGTATCATGAGGTACGCGTCCACGCAATGAACTTCAATGAAGCGGGCTGGCCGGTCGTCATGCCGTATGAATACAGCGGCGAGGAGTGGTCAGAGGCGGGCTATGAGGAATCCGCACTCACCGGCACATATGAATTCATCAACCACGGAAACGGCACGGACGGCAAGATCACAACCGCATCCAAAATCACGCTGAATGCGGATCACTCGATCTCCGGCGCAGTCTCCGGCACATGGTCGGAGGACGGCAGCAGCGCAAAGGCGGAATTCAACATCGGCAATGTGAAATACACCGGCTTCTTTGCGGCGCAGCACGACGAATCCGGCAGCGGCAAGGTCGTCATGACCTTCACCGGCGCGGGCAATAACAACCAGACAATCTGGGGCGTGCAGACCGACGCATGGAACGGCAGGGAGCGCTCGAATCTCTACAATCACTTCGGCAGCGCACAGCTTTGCTATGATAAAAACGCCGTCGCGGACAACAGCGGCAATGTTTATATCGGCGATACGAAGCTGCTGAGCAATGTGCCGTACTGGATCACGAATGTGAACAGCGGCCTGCTTCTGGAAACGGATCCGTCAAGCGGCGCAGTGCAGCAGTGGGCATCCCGCGGGAATAAATCCGGCAATGCAAATCAGGATTTCAGCATCACCGATCTCGGAAACGGCTACTGCCGCCTGACCTCGATGCAGGATGAGAGCAAGTGTATTGCAGTCTCGGCCGCGACCTCCGAAAACGGCACGGAGCTTGCGCTCGTGAAGTGGGACGGTGCCGATACGCAGCAGTGGAAGCTCGTCAAGAGCGGCGATTATTACGGCATCGTCTCGAAATGCTCCGGCGATCAGGCAGGACTCGATGTCTATGAATGGTCGAAGGAAAACGGCGGCAGCGTGAAGCAATGGGAATTCTGGGGCGGCGAATGCCAGCTCTGGAAGATCACGCCGACGCACGGCATGGCAAATGTGAAAAGCATCACCATGCGCAATGTCAACAGCGGGCTCTATGTCGGCGCTGCGAACGGTTCCCTCGTGCAGACGGCTGCGGAGACCGCGTGGATCGTCAGGCGTTCCGATGTGGATGAGGGTGTCTTCATCACCGATGCAAACGGCAATGCGGTCACGGTCGCGGACAAATCGGACGGCGCAGCGCTGACGCTCCTGCCTTACACCGGCAAAGACGATCAGAAATTCCGCATCTGGGGCAATGCAGACGGCAGCTATTCGATCCATTCCGTACTGACGGACGAGGCATCGGCATTCGATGTCTATGAGATCAGCACCGAAGCGGGCGCAAAGATCGTCCAGTGGAATTTCTGGGGCGGCACGGGACAGGAATTCGTGCTTGCACCTGCGGCTGTACCGAAGCCGGATCCGGTCGTGACAACAACGACAACCGCGCTCATAACAACGACAACCACAGAAACGACAACGACCGCAACGGAAACAGAGCCGGTCAAGGGCAAGCTGATGCTGGGCGATGTAGACTGCAGCGGTGATATAGATGTATCGGATACGGTACTGCTGGCGCGGATGCTGTCGGAGGACGGCAATGCGATTGTAACGGCACAGGGACGCAAGAATGCGGACTGCGATCAGGACGGCATCCCGACAATGGATGATGCCACGCTGATTTTGCAGCATATTGCGAAGCTCAAACTGCTTCCGGAAATTGAAGAATGAGAAAACGGGCGGGCTGTTCGGAACAGTCCGCCCTTATTTGTACCCGGCAAACGGAGACCGATAAATAAAGGAAACAGGCGGGAAAGCAAGTTTTTTTTCACCAAATTGTCACTTGACATTTTGGAGAAAATGCTGTATAATGTTTCATTGTAAACAGTCTGCAAAACAGGAAACAGAAAGGGTGAATCAGATATGGACTGCCCGACCATGCTGGCGCTGCGGCGGCTCAATTCGGGTATCCGCCGGCGCATCGACAGCTCAGCGGTCTGTCAGGAGATCTGCACGCTGGCGGGCGCAAACGGCTGGATCCTCGGCTATCTCTCCGACCACGAGGGCGAGGATATCTTCCAGCGCGATCTTGAACGCGATCTCGGCATCTCCCGCTCCGGCGTCTCGAAGATCGTCGCCGGACTCGAAAAGAGCGGCCTGCTGGAACGCGCACATATCGTCCGCGATGACCGTCTGAAAAAGCTGGTGCTGACCGAGCGCGGGAGGAAATATACCGAAATGATCCGTGCCGACAATCAGCAGCTGGAGCAGCAGCTCACCGAGGGCTTCTCCGAGAGCGATCTCGATGCGCTGCAGGGCTATCTCACACGGATGCTGAACAACATTACCAATACCGATTAAGGGGGCAAAACCATGTTCCGAACGATCTCGCGCTGTCTGCGCGAATACAAGACTGCCACGATCATCACGATCCTGTTCATGGCCGGTGAAGCCGCGATCGAAGCAGTCATCCCGTTCATCACGGCAAGGCTTGTGGACAGCTTCACGGGCACGCCCGAAATGAGCGTGATCCTGAAAACCGGCCTGCTGCTCATCCTGATGACGCTGGTCTCGCTGTTTTTCGGCGGCTCCGCCGGATTCACGAGTGCAAAGGCGGCCGCCGGTCTCTCAAAGAATGTCCGCCACGATATCTTTGAGCGCGTCCAGACCTTTGCATTCAGCAACATCGACAAATTCTCATCGTCGTCGCTCGTGACGCGCCTGACGACCGATATCACGAATGTGCAGATGGCATTCATGATGCTGATCCGCATTGCCGTCCGCGCACCGCTCATGCTGATCTTCTCGATCACAATGGCATTCATCATGGGCGGAAAGCTCGCCGGCACATTTGTTATCGTCATCCCGATTCTTGTCTGCGGCCTGCTGCTGATCGCGAAGAATGCGATGCCGGCATTCCGCAGAGTCTTCCGCAAATATGACCGTCTGAACGAATCCATTGAAGAAAATGTCCGCGGAATGCGCGTGGTCAAGGGCTTCTCCCGCGAGGAGCATGAGAAGAAAAAGTTCCACACGGCAGCCGAGGATATCTGCAAGGACTTCACTAAAGCCGAGCGCATCGTCGCGCTGAACGGCCCGATCATGCAGCTCTGCATCTATTTCAATATGGCGTTCATCCTGCTGGTCGGCTCGAAGATCATCATCAACGGCGAGAGCAATATCAATGTCGGTGAAATGTCCAGTATGCTGACCTACGGAATGCAGATCCTCATGCAGCTCATGATGCTCTCGATGATCTATGTCATGCTGACCATGTCGGCGGAATCGGTCAAGCGTATCGACGAGGTGCTGAATGAGGAGACGGATATCCGCAATCCGGAAAATGCCTGTCTGACCGTCGCTGACGGCAGCATCGTTTTCGAGAATGTCAGCTTCAAATATTCGGAGAAAGCGAAGAAATACGCGCTTTCCGATATTGACCTGACGATTCCCTCCGGCGCAACGGTCGGCATCATCGGCGGAACCGGTTCGAGCAAATCGACACTGGTGCAGCTGATCGCCCGCCTGTATGATGTCTCCGAGGGCAGCGTGAAGGTCGGCGGCATAGATGTCCGCGAATACGATCTTCATGCGCTGCGCGACAATGTTGCGATGGTGCTGCAAAAGAATGTGCTGTTCTCCGGCACGATCGCGGAGAATCTGCGCTGGGGCAATCCCGATGCGACCGATGACGAGCTGATCGAGGCCTGCAAGCTGGCGCAGGCGCATGACTTTGTATCGTCCTTCCCGGACGGCTATGAAACCATGATCGAGCAGGGCGGCTCCAATGTCTCCGGCGGCCAGAAGCAGCGTCTCTGCATTGCGCGTGCGCTGCTGAAAAAGCCGAAGATCCTCATTCTCGACGATTCGACCAGCGCGGTCGATACCCGCACGGATGCATTCATCCGCGAGGGCTTCCGCAAGTTCATTCCGGAGACCACGAAGATCATCATTGCGCAGCGCATTGCGTCCGTGCAGGAATCCGATCTGATCCTTGTCATGGACAACGGAAAGATCGCCGCAATGGGCAAGCACGATGAGCTGATGCAGACCAGCGATATCTACCGCGAGGTCTATGAGCAGCAGACACACGGAGGTGATAACGATGCCGCGTAATACAAAGGGCTGGGGCGAGCCGCGCAAGCCGGGCGAAGCGGTCAAGTCGCTGAAGCGCATTATCAGAATGCTCCGTGAATTCTATCCCGGACTCTTTCCGGTGACGATCGTCTGCATCCTGTTTTCCTCGGCAACATCGTCCGTACCGGCGATATTCATGCAGAAGGTCATCCGCGATATCCAGACCTATGCGGAATCCGGCGACTGGGCGGCGGCAAAGGCCGTCATCTATCCGAAGGTCTTCTTCCTCATTACGCTCTATGTGCTGTCGATCATGTCGATCACGCTGAGCCAGCAGCTCATCGCGATCATGACGCAGGGCTTCCTCAACAAGATGCGCTGCCGCCTGTTCGACGGGATGCAGAATCTCCCGATCCGCTATTTCGATACCCACAAGCACGGCGATATCATGAGCCATTATACGAATGATATCGACACGCTCCGCCAGCTGCTTTCTCAGGCACTCCCCTCTCTGGTACAGGCCGGATCGGTCGTGGTATTCGTTTTCTGCATCATGCTCTATTACAGCCTCTGGCTGACGCTGGTCGTGATCGGCGGCGTCGTGCTGATGTCAATGGTCTCGAAGAAGATCGGCGGCGGCTCAGCGAAATACTTTGTCCGCCAGCAGGCCGCGATTGGCAAGACCGAGGGCTATGTGCAGGAAATGATGAACGGTCAGAAGGTCGTGCAGGTCTTCTGTCATGAGGCGCAGAGCCAGAAGGATTTTGACGAGATCAACGACGGACTCTTTGAGGACACCTACCGCGCCAACGCCTATGCGAATGCGCTTGCACCGATCATCATGAACATCGGCAATGTGCTGTATGTCATTATCGCGACGGTCGGCGGCATCCTGCTCGTATCGGGCGCAAAGAATGTATCGCTCTCCGGCCTCCCGCTGGATGTGGATATCGTCGTCCCGTTCCTGAACATGACAAAGCAGTTCACGGGCAACCTGAATCAGGTCACGCAGCAGCTCAATGCGATTGTCATGGCAGTCGCGGGCGCAGAGCGTATCTTCGCGCTCATGGACGAAAAGCCGGAAGCCGATGACGGCTATGTCACAATGGTCAATGTCAATGTCGCGGAGGACGGCACCGTCACCGAGGCAGACCGCATCACGCATCACTGGGCATGGAAGCATCCGCACACCGCTGACGGCAGCATCACCTATTCGCCGCTGCGCGGAGAGGTCACGCTCGACAGCGTAGACTTCGCCTATGAGGAGGGCAAGCCTGTTCTGCACGATGTCACGGTCTATGCAAAGCCCGGCCAGAAGATCGCGTTTGTCGGCGCAACCGGCGCGGGCAAGACAACAATCACAAACCTCATCAACCGCTTCTATGATATCGCGGACGGAAAGATCCGCTATGACGGCATCAATATCAACAAGATCAAAAAGAATGATCTCCGCCGCTCGCTCGGCATCGTTTTGCAGGAGACGAACCTGTTCACCGGAACGGTCATGGACAATATCCGCTACGGCCGTCTGGAGGCATCCGATGAGGACTGCATCGCCGCGGCAAAGCTCGCCGGTGCAGATGATTTCATCACCCGTCTGCCGGAGGGCTATGAGACAGTGCTTTCCGGAAACGGCGCAAATCTTTCGCAGGGACAGCGTCAGCTCATCGCGATCGCACGCGCAGCCGTCGCCGATCCGCCTGTCATGATCCTCGACGAAGCGACCTCGTCGATCGACACGCGTACCGAGGCGATCGTGCAGCGCGGCATGGATGCGCTGATGAAGGGCAGAACAGTCTTTGTCATCGCGCACAGACTTTCGACCGTCAAGAATTCCGATGTCATCATGGTGCTTGACCACGGCCGGATCATTGAGCGCGGCAGCCACGATGACCTGATCGCGAAGAAGGGCACATATTATCAGCTCTATACAGGCGCATTCGAGCTTGACTGAAAGGAGACCGGACAATGCTGGAAAAACTGCTGCAATTCGTGCTGAAGCTGCTGCCGAAGCCGCTGAAAAAACTCTGGGACAAATACGAAAAAGTCTGGCGCTACTGCTACTACGGCGCATGGACGACCGTGATTTCCTATATCACCAAGCTGCTCGGCCAATGGCTGTTCGGGCTTGCGGGCTTCACAATGGAACAGACCGTCCCGAATGTGCTCAATACGACGGTATCGTGGATCATCGCGGCGACATTTGCGTTCTTTGTCAATAAGAAGTATGTGTTCATGAGTGAGACGACGGAGCGCTCCGCGCTGATGCACGAGATCACGACCTTTTACGGTGCGCGCATCGTTTCATTCTTCATGGAGGTCGCGATCATGTGGGTGACGACCGTTGCGCTGAAATGGAATTACGCACTCATGGCAATTCTTGTGCAGTTCCTGATCGTTGCGATCAACTATGTATTCAGCAAGCTGGTCGTATTCAAAAAGGGCAGCGAACAGACGGAAGCCCGGAAGGAAACGGAATAACAACAGTATCAAAAACGGCGCCCGCATCGCTCTGATGCAGGCGCCGTTTTTCGGCTATAAGCGGTGTCTCCGACGGATTTATATTGGGGCTCCGCCCCAAACCCCACCCAAGGGACATTGCCCCTTGGGAATCCCATTTCTGCTCCGCGTCAGCCCCAGAG
>CAMOOV010000168.1 GCA_946621745.1 uncultured Ruminococcus sp. | reverse complement strand
ATGGGATTCCCAAGGGGCAATGTCCCTTGGGCGGGGTTTGGGGCGGAGCCCCAATGTTAATCCCGCAGAGGTATATCGGCGGGCGCGGAATCATAAAAACATCCCGACCATGCGAGCATGGCCGGGATGCAGCTTTACAGATTATTCAGCTGTTCAGAAGTCTTCGAGATCGGTCGAGAAATCCTCGCCGTCCGCATATTCATCCTCTACGGATTTCTTTGCCGCCGCGATCGCTTCCGCAACCGCAGCCGTATTGCCGGTATCCGCCAGCTTGCCGCCGAGGAATCCTGCGAGCAGTGCGCGCAGATCAATACCGGTCGCTTCGGTCAGGCCGTCCGTGATCTTCGTGGTCGAGCCGATGATATCGCCGACCAGCTTGCTGGAATTGCCGTCGCCGTACATGGTGATCTTGTCAACCTGCGTCAGCGGCATAGCAGCATTCTTGACGACATCCGGCAGTGCCTTGAAGTACATTTCGAGGATCGCGGCCTCGCCGTATTTCTTCATAGCCTCAGCCTTTGCGTTGATACCGTCAGCCTCTGCAAGACCCTTTGCACGGATCGCGTCAGCCTCTGCCTTACCGACAGCAGCAATACCCTCTGCTTCCTGCATCTTCGCGAATTTCGCGGCCTCTGCTTCGGCCTTCTGCGCCTCAGCCTCCTGCTCACGCTGGAAGCGATCTGCTTCTGCTTCCTTTTTCAGCTGATAGAGCTTTGCATCGGCTTCCTGCTGTGCCTTGTAGCGCTCGGCCTCGGCCATCTTCTTGACCTCTGCATCGAGAGCCTTTTCCTTGACCTCGGCTTCCTTTGCCTTCAGCTCAACATCCTTCTCGGATGCAGCGATGTTTGCATTTGCCTTGGAAATTTCGATCGTGCGGCGCTGCTCCTGCTTCTGGATCTCATACGCAGCATCGGCGATTGCGAGCTGGGTATCGGCATCCTTTTTCAGTTCAGCCTGACGGATCGCGAGTTCGTTGTTCTTCTTGGCGATCTCGGTCTCAGCCTGCACTCTTGCGTCATTGGCTTCCTTCTGTGCGGCTGCCTTTGCGATCTCGATTTCCTTTTCGGATTCGGCTCTCGCGATCGCTGCCTTCTTCTGAATGGTCGTCACATTGTCGATACCGAGGTTCTCAATGAGGTTCTGGTCATCCGTGAAGTTCTGCACGTTGAACGACACGATCTCCAGTCCCATGCGGTTGAGGTCGGGTGCGGCATTCTCCTGCACCTTCTCTGCAAACGCCTTACGGTCGTTGACCATCGCGACCAGCGTCATCTGGCCGACGATCTCACGCATATTGCCTTCCAGAACCTCTCTCGCGACCTGTGCGATATAAGCGGTGTCCTTGTTGAGGAAGTTCTCCGCGCCGAGCTTGATGAGCTGCGGATCGCTGGAGACCTTGACATTGACGTTCGCATCGACATTGATATTGATGTAGTCGGCGGTCGGGACGGCGCTGGATGTCTTGACATCGACGGCGATGAGCTGGAGCTTCAGCTTATCGACGCGCTCAAAGAACGGAATACGGATGCTGGCTTTGCCGATGATGATCTTTTTTCGCAGGCCGGAGATGATGAAGGCGGTATCCGGCGGTGCCTTGAGGTAGCCGGAGGCAAGGATCACAATGAGGATCACTACTGCGATCGCGATGATACCGATCGTGAGCGGATCGGCCGGCAGATTGATTGCCGCTGCCGCGGCTGCGGTGGTGTGGAGCATGGTAAAACACATCCTTTCCTGTCTTCTGCAATATAGTACAAAAATTCGGACACGAGCCCATGCAGAACCGGCCTCGTACCCGTTAGCGGTATTATATCATATTCTGACGGTTTTGTCAAGATGCCCGGAACATGACAATTCTTAAAATCTCCGCGGAATACTTGCAATTCATCTGCATTTATGGTATAATATTTTTGCATACTGTCTGATGCAGGACAGTACCCGCCGAAAGGAGTGAAGAGACTTTATGGAATCCGTTGCATTCAAATGCCCGAACTGTAATGCGGATATCAAATTTTCCGCTGCCGATCAGAAGTTCAACTGCGAATACTGCGGCAGCAGCTTTACCGAGCAGGAAATGAAGGAAATCGCTGCGGCGATTGAGGAGCAGGCTGCAAACCGCCCGGAGGAGGAAGTCCAGACCGACAGCGAATTTGAGGAGCATACCAATATCTATCACTGCGACAGCTGCGGCGCGGAGATCATGGCCGATGAGAATACCGCGGCGACATTCTGCTACTACTGCCACAATCCAGTGGTGCTGGCCGGCAGAGTCTCCGGTGATTTCCGCCCGAAATATGTGCTGCCCTTCCAGATCGACCGCAAGACCGCGATCGGCCATTTTCAGGACTGGTGCAAAAAGCACTGGTTCCTGCCGAAGGATTTTCTGGATGCCGGACAGCAGGAGAAGATCGTCGGACTCTATGTTCCGTTCTGGGTGACGGATGTCAATGTCAATGCGGAGATGGATGCGCTCGGCAAAAATGTCCGTTCATGGACGAGCGGCAGCTACCGCTATACCGAGACAAAGGAATTTGCCGTTGCGCGCAAGGCGAATGTTGTCCTCAAGGGACTGCCTGCGGACGGCGCGAGCCATATCGACGACGATCTCATGGAGGCCGTCGAGCCGTTCGACTATCAGGCTGTCAAGCCGTTTGCGATGCAGTATCTCAGCGGCTTCATGGCGGAGAAATATGACCAGGATATGTCCGCGATGTTCCCGCGCATCCAGAAGCGTGCCGTGCAGGCAAGCGACCAGCTCGTCCGCGCTTCCATGACGAATTACTCCAGCATTTCGGTCACGCGCTCGGATATCAAGGTCATGAACACCAGTTGGGACTATATGCTCCTGCCGGTCTGGTTCATGACATACAAATACGGCGACAAGATCTATGAATTCGCGCTGAACGGTCAGACGGCGAAATTCGTCGGCACGCCGCCGCTGAGCAAGGGCAGAGTCGCGGCGTTCTGCACAGCGATCGGTCTGCTCGCCGCGCTCATCACGCTGGTTGTGGGGGTGATCGTGAGATGAAAAAGAAACCGTTTCTGCGTCTGCTCTCTGCTGCGGCTGCGGCCGTCTGCGGTACGCTCTGCCTGGTGATGCCGGTCTCGGCGAAAAGAGAGCATGAGGAATCCATTCAGTACTGCACGCTCTATGACCCGGACGATATGTTCGCGGAATCCGAGGAAGCCTCGATCAATGAGACAATCCGCAGCACGAGTGACGCGATTGATATGTATGTCGCGGTCAATATCCTCGGCGACAGCGGCAGCAGCTATGAAGACTATGAGGTCGAGAAATTTACCGACGACCGCTATGACGAGCTGTTCAACAAGCGCTACGAAAAAGAGCAGGACGGCATCATGCTGACGCTGAATATGCCGTCGCATTACATCTACATCTCGACCTGCGGGCTGGGTGAGCTGTACTATTATAACGGCAGCACCGATGACCGCATCTACCTGATGAACGAGAATATGAAGGATGCGCTGCGCCGCGGCGACAATGCCGGCGCGATCGCGCAGTTCTGCTCAGACTGCATCAAGTATTATAAGCAGGGGATCCCGGACAATGCCTATACCTATAATTCCGGAAGCGGGATGTATGCGTATAAGCAGAACGGAGAGCTTGTCTTTGCAGAGAAGCTGCCGTGGTGGTTCGGTGTCAGATGGAAGCTCTTCGGCATTCTCGCCGCGGTCTTCGGCAGCCTTGCGGCGCTGATCTCGCTGCTTGTCATCAAGAGCTCCTATCAGCTGAAAAAGTCGCTGGATCCCTCCAATTATGTCAGCGAAAAGGAAACGAAATTCCTTGTCAAGGATGATATCTTCATCCGCGCACATACGACCAAGACGCATATCGACCGCAGCAGCGGCGGCGGCGGGGGCGGCGGCGGAAGCTCGCACACCTCCTCCGGCGGATTCTCGCACGGCGGCGGCGGCAGCCACTGGTGATCCCGTAACTGAACATTGAGCCTCGTGTCCGCAGCAAATGTGAAAGCATGGGCTGCGGACACGAATCCTGCGGAGCAGTCCGCGCTGAACGATGAAATAAAAAGGAGAATGCATATGGATACCACAGCACTCGCAAATCTGCTGTTCCCGGATATCACAAAGACGATCGGGGACTATGAAACGATCTATCCGCCGCGCGATCTGCCGGAGGGCGCTGTCGTCACGCGCATCGCACCGAGCCCGACCGGCTTTGTGCATCTGGGCAATCTGTACAATGCGATCGGCGAACGGCTCGCGCATCAGACCGGCGGCGTATTCTATCTCCGCATAGAGGACACCGACCAGAAGCGCGAGGTCGAGGGCGCGGTCGAGGCGGTCATTGATGCAATGACCTTCTACGGCGTTCACTTCGACGAGGGCGCAACCGCCGACGGCGAGACCGGTGCCTACGGCCCCTACCGTCAGCGGCAGCGCAAAGAGCTTTATCAGACGGTCGCAAAATCGCTGGTGCTGCGCGGCCTTGCATACCCCTGCTTCTGCACCGAGGATGACCTCAAGGCGATGCATGAGCAGCAGGAGGCCGCAAAGGAGAATTACGGTTATTACGGCAAATATGCGCTCTGGCGCGACCGCTCCATAGAGGATATCAAAGCGGAGCTTGACAAGGGTACGGAATGGGTGCTGCGCTTTCGCTCGGAGGGCGATCCGGCGCATACAGTCGAGGTGCAGGACGGCATCCGCGGCACACTGAAGGTGCAGGAGAATTACACCGATTTCGTTCTGCTGAAATCCGACGGCATCCCGACCTATCACTTCGCGCACGTCTGCGACGATCATTTCATGCGGACAACACACGTCATCCGCGACGAAAGCTGGCTCGCGACGCTGCCGATCCATGTGCAGCTGTTCGATACGCTCGGCTGGGCACGGCCGGTCTACTGCCACACCGCAACGCTGATGAAAATGGACGGCAGCTCCAAGCGCAAGCTCTCCAAGCGCAAGGATCCGGAGCTTGCACTGAGCTTTTACCGTGAGGCGGGCTTCCCGCAGGAGGCGACATGGCTCTATCTGCTGACCGTTCTCAACAGCAATTTCGAGGAATGGCATCTTGCAAATCCGGATGCGGATTCCCGTGCATTCACATTCTCGCTGGAGAAGATGAGCACATCCGGTGCGCTGTTCGATCTCGAAAAGCTCGACAATATCTGCCGGGAATATCTCTCGCGGCAGTCGGCGGATACGGTCTATGACGGCCTGCTCGCATGGGCAAAGCAGTATGATCCGGCGCTCGCTGCACGGATGAAGGCAAAGTCCGATCTCTACCGCGCCGCGATCGGTGTCGGCCGCGGCGGGGACAAGCCGCGCAAGGATTACGGCAACTGGCGTGATGCGGCGGCATTCCTCAGCTTCTACGATGCCGATACCTTTACGATTACGGACGGCTGCCCGGAGAATGCAGACGGCGAAATGCGGCAGGCGATCCTGACGGCATATCTCGATTCGCTCAGCTTTGCCGATACGCCGGAGGAATGGTTCGCAAAGGTCAAGGTGCTGACAGAGCAGCTCGGCTATGCAGTCCAGCCGAAGAAATACAAGAAGAATCCGGAGCTTTACAAGGGCAGCATCGTCGATGTGACGAATCTGATCCGCGTGGCACTGACCGGCCGGCAGAATGCGCCGGATATCTGCGAGATCAGCCATGTACTGGGCGAGGCGGAAACACGCCGCCGGCTCGAAGCCTATATGCACGCATAAGCAATGGCAAAGGCACGCACACATTATGAATGCACCGCCTGCGGCGCGCAGTATCCGAAATGGAACGGGCGCTGCACGAGCTGCGGTGCATGGAATACGATCGAGGAATCCCTGCCGGAGATCAAGCCGCAGGTGCGCGGCAGCATCGGCACGGGCAATGCCCGCGGTGCGGATCTCTCGGCGCAGATCCGTGAGCTTTCGGAGATCGGCACGAATGAGGATATCCGCTATGATACCGGCATCTCGGAGCTGAACCGTGTGCTGGGCGGCGGACTGGTCAAGGGCTCGGTCATTTTGCTCGGCGGCGAGCCGGGCATCGGAAAAAGTACGCTGCTGCTGCAAATCTGTCAGCATCTCGGAGAGGAGCATTCCGTGCTGTATGTCTCCGGCGAGGAATCTGCGCGGCAGATCAAGCTCCGTGCGGAGCGGCTCGGCGTCAGCACGGAGAATCTCTATCTGCTGACGGTCAGCGATGCGGAAGCGGTCTGCGAAACGATCATGCAGTCCGAGCCGGATATCGTCATGATCGACTCAATCCAGACGATGCACATTGCCGGCATCAGCTCCGGCAGCGGCTCCGTGCCGCAGGTGCGCGAATGTACGGCGCTGTTCATGCAGACGGCCAAGGCAAAGGAGATCCCGGTCTTTCTGGTCGGTCATGTGACAAAGGACGGCACGATCGCCGGCCCGAAGGTCATGGAGCATATCGTGGATGCGGTGCTGATCTTTGAGGGCGACCGCTATCAGAGCGTGCGCATCCTCCGCGCAGTCAAGAACCGCTTCGGCTCGACGAATGAGATCGGCGTATTTGAGATGCGCGATACGGGACTTGCGGAGGTCGAAAATCCCTCTGCGATGCTGCTGGACGGCAGACCGCTCGGCGTTTCCGGCACCTGCGTCTGCTGCATGATGGAGGGCAGCCGGCCGATCCTCGCGGAGATTCAGGCGCTCTGCGCAAAGAGTACGCTCTCGTCGCCGCGCCGGACGGCGACCGGCTTTGATTATAACCGTGTGTATATTCTGCTGGCGGTACTGGAAAAGCGCATGGGGCTGTTCTTCGGACAGCTCGATGTTTATCTGAATATCGTCGGCGGCTTCCGGATCGACGAGCCTGCGGGTGATCTTGCGGCGGCGCTTGCGCTGTATTCCG
>CAMOOV010000167.1 GCA_946621745.1 uncultured Ruminococcus sp. | reverse complement strand
ACCGGCAAAATTTGACGAAAAGATGTGCATGAATCCCTATGTGGACAGGTTCTAACCAAAAACACTCTGCGCAAATCGGTCATGAGAATGCACAAATCGGTTATTGAAGTATTGCGCAGAAAGCACTATAATATGATTAGTAAGCGCGGCAGCAGGTTACAGCAGCGCAGTCTCCCCCTTTCTGCGCTGCCCTGGCTTTCTGCTGCGGATTGCTCAACTCTCAGGATGAGCTGAGCCGATCGCGGCAGGCGGTTGTGCACGCAATCTGCCTGCACGCTTTTGGCATCCTGGCCGAAAACAATTTTCGCGCAGGATTGGATCAGTGTTTTCTTGAATTTGTTTTGCATTTTCATAATAGTCCCCCTGTGACTGCGGTATCGCACATGATAACTGTGCGGTGCCGTCTTTTTTTATTGACAATCTATTTGTTTCGTGTTATACTGATAACAGCAAATGCGAAGGGGGGGTTCAGTTTGCAGAAACGGCTCGGTGTTATCATTCCGTCGGTTGTCGATCCGCTGGATTATGAATTTCTGAACGGTATTTCCGATGCTGCAAAGCGGCTAGGCTATGATGTTCTAATCTATACCGGCATATATAATTCGCACTGCGATTTGCAGCAGGACAGCTATATCCGCGGCTTGGAAAATATCTATTCACTGCCCGCAGTGCAGCGGCTGGACGGCATTCTTTTTGCCGCAGAGCGATTCCGCAATCCTGCCGTGCGCGAAGCAATCCGGCGGCAGCTCATGCAGACCAATATTCCCTGCCTTGTTACATACGATGATCTTCTTCCGTTTGACAGCATACAGCCGCGTCAGCAGGAAAGTATATACCGCCTGACAAAGCATCTGATCGGGGAGCACGGATGCAGAACGATCTACTGCATATCCGGTCCCGAGGGCAATCAGGCATCCGAAGAACGGATCGCCGGATACCGTCAGGCGATGCTGGAGGCCGGCCTTCCCTTCCGGAACGACTGGATTTTCTACGGTGACTTCTGGAAAACTGTTCCGGCGGAGATCGGCCGCAAAATTGCGGCGGGCAGTATCCCGATGCCGGAAGCTGTCGTCTGCGCAAGCGATACGATGGCAGCAGCGCTCTGCGAATCCCTGATGCAGAACGGAATCTCCGTTCCCGGTCAGGTCAAGGTCACAGGCTATGACGGCGGCTGGGATGCATGGCTGAATGTCCCGCGCATTACGACAGTCGAGGGGCGCGAACGGCAGTTCGGTGAGGACGCGGTACTGACGCTGCATGAGATGATTACCGGAGAGCCGGCAGGCTTTTCTGCCGTAAAGCAAGCGATCCGTTACGGCGGGAGCTGCGGCTGCGATCCGGCAAAAATGCCGCAGGCGCCCGATTCTCCGGTCGATGCATATTTTCGTGCAAGGGTGCGGAATCAGATGCATAAGCGGACATTTCTGGCATCGGATCTGTTCGCGCATACCGGCGGCGCATCCACACTGAATGAGTGGATCACAAAGACGGACAGCGTCGGTCATGTTCTGCCGAACTGGGTCTGGCTCGATATCTGTCTCTGCCGTGACTGGTGCATGGATTTTGCATATCCTGAGCGGTTCCGGCAGGTCGGCTTCCATGATAGAATGCTGCTTGCCCTCTCCAAGCGGCGCGGGCAGAATGCACCGGATCAGTATGAATTTGATACGCGGGATATTCTCCCCGCACTCTGCAAGCCGCATGAGCCGCTGCTGATTCTCATGACCTCGCTGCATTCGCACGGTCAGATCTTCGGCTATCTGGCGAGCGCCTATACGAAAGCGGAGGATATAGAGCCGGACGAATTCTATACAGGCTGGTGCGATGCGGCTGCGCACGGACTGTATCAGCTCCAGCAGGCGATGTATCTGGAATACCGGCGCAGACAGATTCCGGTTCTCTCCTCTCATGATGCGCAGACCGGTCTCTATAACCGCCGCGGCTTCGCGGAGCATCTGCATGATATTCTGTACCGTCCCTATGCGGAGACGGAAACGCCGCTGCTGATCTTGCTCGGCATTCCGCCGGAACCGGATCATGCAGAGGATTACGATCCGGCGCTGCTGCTCGGCAATGCGCTGCGTGATGTCCTGCCGGAAAACGGCTTTCTTGCGCGGATGCGGCAGAATGTATTCGCCGTGACGGTTCCGGCGGACAGAGAACAGGATGACAGCGGGATCGCAGGCGGTCTGATCGTATCTGCGGAGCACCGGATGCAGCATCTGCGCGGCAAGGCGGATATTCCGGTTCCGCGTGTGGTCTCCGCCGTACAGCGTCTGACGCAGGAGACACTCGCAAAGGCGGCGGCTTCGGTCGAGGAATGCGAACAGATATTGCTGGAGCGCATCTCTGCGGCATCGGCCTACGCGCCGGATTACAAGGAGATGCTGCAAAAGCTGCGCAGAGAGATTACAGCCGAGCCGCAGAGAGAATGGGATATTGAGCAGATCGCAAGAGAGATCGGCATCAGCCGGAGCCATCTGCAAAGGCTCTATAAGCAGTTCTTCTCTGTCAGCTGCATGGACGATGTCATTACGGCGCGCATCAGCAAGGCAAAAAGCCTGCTCCTGCATACGGATCTGCGCATCCACGAAATTGCCCTGCAGTGCGGCTATCAGAACGAATCCCATTTCATGCGGCAGTTCAAAGTCAAATGCGGCGTTACAGCCATGCAGTACCGCAAACAAAACACTTAAACGACGGTCTTCCGCTCCGGGATGACCGCCTTTTTTTATGATACAAAACCGCATGAAAATGAGCAATTCCGTGATTGTTTTTTTCTTCCCTTCCCGCTAAAATAAAAACAGAAAAGGACGGCTTCCGTGCGGGTATGCTTCATCCCTGTGCTGCCCGCACTGCCGTCAGGTTCGTGATGATGCCGTCGCTCCGGCAGAATCAAAATGAGAGTCAGGGAAGAAAAGGTAATGGGGGAATCAATATGAAGCAGCTGTACAAAAGACTGACCGCATGGTCAGCGGCATTTCTCATCTGCACTTCCGCCGCAGCGCCGCTCGCCGCATCCGCTGCATACGGTGCCGGCGGAAACGGAACCGCTGTCATGGAGTATCTCGACCGCGGCATCTATGCGGTCAGATCCGGAAACGGAATGTTCGTGAGCTGGCGCTGGAACGCCGATGACGCGGACAATGCCGAATTCCGGCTCTACCGCGACGATCAGCTCATCTATACCAGCAAATCCGGCAATGCAACCGGCTATCAGGACAACGGCGGCAGTCCGAATTCCAGATACCGCGTCGATACCGTCGTGAACGGAACGGTCACAGGCTCACAGGAATGCAAATTCAAATCCGGCGCGAATTATTTTGATATCCCGCTGAATTACCCCGGCGGCCGCTATACGCCGAATGACTGCTGTCTCGGCGATGTGGACGGCGACGGTCAGTATGAAATCTTTCTCAAATGGGACGGCGCTTCGGCGGATAATTCCCAGTCCGGTCAGACAGACAATGTTCTGATCGACTGCCTGACGCTCGAAGGCAAAACGCTCTGGCGCATTGACCTCGGCAGAAATATCCGCGCAGGTCAGCATTATACGCAGATGTGCGTTGCAGACTTCGATCTGGACGGCAAAGCCGAGCTGATTACCAAAACCGCCGACGGCACCAAAGACGGCAAGGGCAAGGTCATCGGCGACGGCTCCAAGAATTACCGCAACGCCGGCGGCTATATCCTCTCCGGCGCAGAATTCATGACGCTTTTTGACGGGCAGACCGGTGCGGCGCTCGACACAATCGACTTTCCCGTTCCGCGCGGAGTCGTTTCAAAGGCGACATGGGGCGACAGCTACGGCAATCGCGTAGACCGCTTCAACAGCGGCATCGCCTATCTCGACGGCGTGCATCCCTCGGCAATCTATAACCGCGGATACTACACGAGAATGACGATCTCCGCGCTCGATGTCGAAAACAAAAAGCTCAAGGTGCGCTGGATCTTTGATACCAATAAGGACTATAAGAATTATGCCGGAAACGGCAACCATAATCTCATGGTCGGCGATGTGGACAATGACGGCAGACAGGAGATCTGCATGGGCGACTGCATCATCGACGACAACGGCAAGGGACTTTGGTGCTCCGGCAAAGGACACGGCGATGCACAGCACCTCGGCGACCTCGTGCCGGATCGCCCCGGACTGGAGCTGTGGCAGTGCCATGAGCACGGCCCCACATACGGCGTCACGCTCTTTGATGCGAAAAACGGTCAGGTGATCTTCCACAAGGACGGCGACAAGGACACCGGAAGATGCTGCGCGGACAATGTCTGGGCAGGCAACAAGGGCGGCGAATTCTGGGGCGCAAGACCGGCGAATACCGTCATGAACAGCAAGGGCGAAAAAATCTCCGGCAAGAGCCTTTCCATGAACTTCCTGATCTACTGGGACGGCGATCTTGAGCGCGAAATGCTCTCCGGCACAGGCATCACGAAAATGAAGGATGCAAACACAATCCAGCAGATCTTCACCGCAAACGGCTGCGAATCCAACAACAGCACAAAGGCTGTCCCCTGCCTGACTGCCGACCTTTTCGGCGACTGGCGCGAGGAGCTGATCATGCGCACATCGGATAACAGAAAGCTGCGCATCTGGTGTACGACAGCGCCGACCTCCGTCAGACTGACCAATCTGATGCACGATATGCAGTACCGCGCACAGAACTGCTGTGAGCAGTCCTCCTACAATCAGCCGCCGCACACCAGCTATTATCTCGGCAGCGATGCACCGCTCCCTGCCCGCCCGAATATCAAGCTGAACAATTCTCCGGCAGCCTATACGCCGCCTGAGCCTGTTGTCCTCAACGGCAAATATGTCAGAAATCTGCAAATCAAGGATACTGCGAATGAATCCGGCTGGAAGCTCGCGCAGCAGGGCGCTGCGGCCGGCAGCACGGTCTTCGGCGACAGAGCATATACCTACATCGCCGTACCGGAGGAGCTGAAGGGCGCAGAGGTCATCGAATCCGCGTGCAATTCCAAAAACACCGACGCGGAGCTTGCAGCCTTCACCGCGGCAGGCAAGATTGACACCTTCGTCCTGCTGGATACCCGTGTCGAGCAGAACAGCAGCGTTCCCCAGTGGCTCTCCGGCTGGGAGAAAACCGCTATGACTGCGGCGACCGATAACGATGTCACATTCTCCGTCTATAAAAAGACCTTCGGCGACGGCGAGACCGTCACACTCGGCACAAACGGCATGAACGGCACAGTCGTCAATTACACCGTATTCGTAAAGGAGGCTGCGGCGGTCACAACGGCTGTCACAACCACAACGACAACCACAGTCACGGAAGCGCCTGCCGCAATCCTGCTCGGTGATGTCAACTGCGACGGGGAACGCGATGTGGAGGATGCTGTTTTGCTTTCGCAGCTGGCAGTGGAATCCCGCGATGTCGTTGTGACCGCACAGGGCAGACTGAATGCGGACTGCAACCGCGACGGTAAATTCACGATGGATGATACAACGCTGCTCCTGCAATTCATCGCAAAGCTCGTCAGCGAACTCTGATATCCGGTCATCAATGATTCTATTTGTAATACGGGTTTGCGCTGTCCTGATTCGTCAGGGCGGCGCTTTTTGTATACAGAAATGCCCGCCTGCTTTGTTCGCAGACGGGCAATTTTCATATTTCGTTTTCTGTGCGCAGCGCATCCAGATATGCCTGCGGAGATTTGCCGATAAACCGCGTAAATTCGGCGGAAAATTCCGCTTCGCCTGCATAGCCGCAGAGCTGCGCAATTTCCTCGACGGTCTGATTCTCTGCCAGATAGACCTTCATCTGTCCGGCGATAAAGCGCAGACGGGTATGGATCAGATCATCCTGAAACCGGCTGCCGTTCTCGGCTTCATATTGCCGCAGAAAATCAGCTTCAGTGAGATTCAGTTCGTCTGCAAACCGTGCCGCTGTAAACCGGTCAAACGGCTTACGGAAAATGAAAGCGCGGATCTGCTGCAAACGCTCAGCCACTGTGCCGGAATCCGGCACAGCTTTCACACGGACAAGCTGTTCATGCAGCCGGTAAAGCAGCATCCGGAAATACAGCTCTGTAGTCTCGATCCGGTGAAGATGCACGGAATAAAACTCAAAGCAGATTTCACGCAGAAGCTTTGAGATCTCCGTACCCTTCGGCAGCGTGACCGGCGTGTTGAGCGGAATATTCATCGTGCGGAGCAGCGCTTCTTCTTCAGCATCCGGCGCAAAATGCATCCAGTCGTCATAATACTCCTCACCGTCCGCGCCGTAGTTCTGATAGGCGTCCGGCGTAAAGAGCACCCATGTATAGGCAGGAAAATGCCGCATCTCACCGTCTGCGAAGATCCGGCACGGCGATTTGATGAGCAGGAATACCCAGTCTCCCGCACCGTGCTCGCGTTCATTTATAAAATCGGCACCGTGTACCGAGTGCCATCCGATTTCGTCCATTCGCATGTGTATCAGCTCCTTTTCTCTATCATATCATATTCCTGCACGAAATGCAAGGCCGGAACAATATTTTCTTTTCCGGATCAAGGCTTTGGGCAAACCATGCATGATTTAGAACCTGTCCACATAGGGATTCATGCACATCTTTTCGTCAAATTTTGCCGGTGACTGCGTTAAAAATCCTTGAAGGGCGACAGCCCGTCGGCGGATTTTTGCCTTGTCACTGACAAAATTATGCCTGAAAATCCGTACATTCACCCTATGTGGACAGGTTCTTGAAATCTTCGCAATTTCAGCAAGCTGCTGTTCCACAGCAGTTTGCATCAAAACATCATCAAAATGAGCGATCCTGTGATTGAATTGTTCGCCGGCAGATGCTACAATCAATATATTGATGTCCCAACTATCTCTTGAAGATATCTGCTTGTCTTTTTGCCGTGA
>CAMOOV010000166.1 GCA_946621745.1 uncultured Ruminococcus sp. | reverse complement strand
GATTTTTCGTCAGATTGTATGAAAATGACGCCGCTGGGCTGACGCCCAGCAAGGAGTTTTCGTGCAGGATGACGGAAAATATGCAAGTAGATGCGCTGCCAAGCTGCCAGCCGGGCTCCGGCCGTCAGGCGGGCTTTGTGCGGTGTTGCCTTTACTCTGCTTTTTCGTAGGCGAGCTTTGCGTCATCGAGTGCTGCGGTCAGATCATCGTATGCATTCTTCGACGCGCTTTCATCGGTGATGCGGACGGTGATATCCTCTCCGAGCTTTTTCAGCTCATCGGTCAGCGCAGTCAGCTCGATCGTATTGTTCTGATACAGATACTCATTGCCCTTGACGGTTACATCCACATAGGTCTTTTCCTCGACGGTCGTTTCTGCTGCGGAGGATGCTTCCTCTGCGGATTCCTCAGAGGATTCTTCGGAAGATTCCGCGATTGACGATTCCGCGATCGACGATTCCGCAGCGGAGGATTCCGATACGGACGCTTCAATGACAGAGCTGCCGCTGCCGGAATTCTGCCCGAGCAGGCCGAAGCCGTTGCCGAAACCCAGACCCTTGCCGTTCAGGAAGATCAGTCCTGCTGCGATCAGTGCGCCGAGGACGCCGACACCTGCAACCGCAGGTGCCTTGCTCTTTTTCTTCTTTTGTGTTTCTTTTTCATTCGATGCCATAATGATACTTCCTTTCATTTTGAGAGATCGGTCTCTGAGATATAGATATGCGGAAATGTCTCCCGCACCTGTTCGAGGATTTGCCTTACATCCTGATAGGCCTGATTCGTGCCGTCCTCATCGGCATCATAGATCAGCTCGCAGAGAATGATGTCATCCTTCTGATACTCCGTCTTCCGAAGCGCCGCGGTCAGCAGTGAGAGATCCTCTGCGGAATGCAGCTCTGCGAGGGTATCCCGCGCATTGCCGCGGCGGACGCGGAGCGTCCAGCTTTTGCCGTTCATCGTGAGCAGCAGCTTGATGTTCCGTCCGGCGGCATATTCTTCGACTGCCTGTTCGAGCATGGCGCCGTTTCCGCTTGCCTCCGCCAGCACGCGGCGTTCAAATTCCGCCTGCTGCATCAGCTCCTCAGCTTCCTGCATATGCTGTGCAGCGGCAGTCTGTGCGGCCGCGGCATCCGCCCGTTCACGGTCGGCCTTCTGCTGTGCCTCAGCAGCGCCCATATGACTGAACAATATGAAATAAAACAGGATGATGAGCGTCACATCGAGCAGCGGCGTAAAATCAAGAATGATCTCGCGGATCCGTTTCATTCCGGATCCCTCTTTGTTTTTCCGTCCTGCTGCGGCTGCTGTTCGAGCAGCGGCTCCATGAACGGTGCCAGTACGGCATTGACGACCTTGAATATGACTGCGAAGATAATGCCCCATGCTGTCGAGGTCAGTGCATCAAAGAAGCGAAGCTGTGCGCCGGCAAGATCGTTTGTAAAATCCATGCTCAGCAAAGCCTTGACCGTTCCGAACATACCGAGCAGCGGAAAGATCGAGATGCCCGTCTGGAACACTTCATAGAATATGCGCAGAACAATATAGTATTTCTTCGTTTCAGGCGGCTGCAATTTCCGTGCGCAAAGGAACAGTCCGATGCAGATCAGCGCCATGATAATCGCCCAGATGAGTATATAGGTATTCTCTGCAGCAATGCTGTCCAGGAGCTTGTGCCAGAAACCGTTTTCCACAGCGATCCCCTCCCGTCAAGATTCGACACATCCATATTATACACCGAACATTGTTTTCTGTCAAGGAAATAGAATGTATTGACAAACCCGTTCTGATACGGTGTAATAATAAAACAAACATTCCTTGGAATATTGATAACAAATGGGCAATATGTATATTGTCTCAGTCTGTCGAGAAACCCATATAAAGTTTTTGGTCAAGTTATTTTCAAAAAGCTTGCAGGGTCGATGGGCGGCGAAATCCACTCAGCGTTCAAAAAGCGAGGAAAAAGAGGGCTTCCCCCATTCACCGATCTTTCGCACCCCAGTTTTCAAAATCTGCCGGAAAAGGCAGGTCTTTATCGACAGAATAAAAGCCCGAAGGCAGGTACCTTCGGGCTTTTTCATGCTCAGAATCTGATCGGGCCGGTGAATACGAACATCACCCAGAGAATCAAACCGATAATGCCTGCAATCAGGCAGCGGCGGCCGGTCTTCTGATCCTCCGGCTTATCCGTCGTTTTGTAGATGATGCCGGCAATGATGCCGAACAGCGGAATGATCAGGCTGACCACGCAGAGCCATGTATCCGGCCTTGCCTTTTCCTGATAATACGCCGATCTCGCTTCGATCAGCTCCTCGATCCAACTCATTTCCTCCTCGGAATACATTTCCTGCTGTGTATCGCGGATCAGCCGCAGGTCTGCGTCGGAATAGTTTACATACTGCGCGAAAAATGTCTGTTTATCCATACTGTGTTCCTCTTATCACTCATTCAGCGCTGATAGAGACGGTTGCTCTGGAACTGCGGATCGCAGGTCAGATTGATGCCGAGACGCTTGAGCGTGCGCTCATCAATCTGCGAAAGAATGACCGTCGAATGCATCTCGCAGCCGCGGAGCTTTGCAAGCTGTGTCATGGCGCGCTCTGCGGTCGGGTTTGTCGCTGCGGAAATGGACAGCGCGACCAGCGTTTCATCGGTATGCAGGCGCGGATTCTCATTGCCGAGATGATCGGTCTTGAGATGCTGGATCGGCTCGATGACGGTCGGACTGAGCAGCAGGATCGCATCATTGATCCGGCCGAGCGATTTGAGCGCATTCAGCAGCATCGTCGAGCAGCAGCCCATGAGCTCGGAGGTCTTGCCGGTGACGATTTTGCCGTTCGGGAGCTGCAATGCCGCCGCGGGTTCGCCGGTCTTGTCGGCCAGCGCACGCGCCGACGCAATAACAGGCCGCTCATCCTCGGTCAGATTCATCTGCCGCATCAGCAGTTCGAGCTTTGCAACGGTCTCCGCGTCGGATTTGCCCTGCCGCAGATCGCAGCGCTCACTGAAATACCGCCGGATGATCTCCTGACGGGAGGCCGCCTTTGCCGCGTCATCATCGACGATGCAGAAGCCGGCCATATTCACGCCCATATCGGTCGGCGACTGATAGGGCGAGGTGCCGTAGATCTGATCGAACATCGACCGCAGCACCGGGAAAACCTCGACATCGCGGTTATAGTTGACCGCAGTCTTGTTATAGGCATCGAGGTGGAACGGGTCGATCATATTGACATCATTGAGGTCGGCGGTTGCGGCTTCATAGGCGACATTGACCGGATGCTTCAGCGGCAGATTCCAGATCGGGAAGGTCTCGAACTTCGCATAGCCCGCTTCATTGCCGCGCTGATGCTCCTGATAGATCTGCGAGAGGCAGACCGCCATTTTGCCGCTGCCGGGGCCGGGCGCGGTCACGACAACGAGCTGACGGCTGACCTCGATGTACTCATTTCTGCCGAAGCCGTCCTCGGAAAGGATCAGCGGGAGATTGGACGGATAGCCCTCGATCGGATAATGCCGGTAGACGCGGATGCCGAGTGATTCCAGACGCTTCTGGAATTTATCCGCAGCCGGCTCGCCGGTATACTGCGTCATGACGACGCTGCCGACATAGAGCCCGCGCTTGCGGAACAGTCCGATCAGGCGCAGCACATCGGTATCGTAGGTGATGCCGAGGTCGCCGCGGATGCGGTTCTGCTCGATATCGGAGGCGTTGATCGCAATGACGATCTCGACCTGCTTTTTCATTTGCAGGAGCATTCTGAGCTTGCTGTCCGGCTGAAAGCCCGGCAGCACGCGCGATGCATGATAATCGTCGTAGAGCTTGCCGCCGAATTCCAGATACAGTCTGCCGCCGAACTGTGCGATCCGTTCGCGGATATGCTCAGACTGCGTTTTCAGATATTTCGCATTATCAAAGGCCAAAGTCTTCTTTTTCATACGCCCATTCCTTTCTGACGACTGTTCCGTTTTCATATACTGTATTATTATAGCACAATTCGCAGAAAAAAGCAATGGGGAAATAAGAAAAGCAGGCACGCCCGCCGGTGTGCCTGCTGATGTATTATTTAACCGTTTTGAATTCGATTTCGTAATTACCCTTGACATTTGGAAGCATTTCAATCATGTTCTGAAAAAGCAGCCGTACTCTTTCATCTGCCATTTTCAATATTCCGCTGCTTTCAGCATTTTCTTTTGCAGTGTCTTTCATCTGCTTTCTGATTTTATTATGGTCTTCGGCTGTTAATTCGTTAAACCAGGAATCGTAGTCCACGATGACAGAAATACTGTCTTCAAACAGTTCATTTGAAATAAAGTATGCCGGCGGAAGTGATACTGTAATGATCTTTTTGCTTTCATTTGTTTTAATGTCAACTTTAGACGCATCTATTCCCGCTTTGATTTTTCCGTCCATTGCGATTACACATTTCTTTTGCGTGAGAGGCGCGTCATGATCCCAAAAAGAAAATTTACGTTTTTCATCAATCCACCCTGCATTATTATATTGGTATTCTATTGTTGCAACTTCACTTATTTCAATAATTTCGTCCTTTAATTTCATTGCATCAATATCCACTACAGGAACAGTAATTAAGTCTTGAATTTGCTTCATTAAATCTTCAATTTGTTGTTTCATAGAACCGTTTTCATCTTTTAATTCATCCACTTGTAAATTGAGTTTGTCAATCACCTCCTGTTTGGTCTTTGCATTCATAACTTGTCTGTCTGTTTCTGCTTGCTGTGCTGCCATTTCCTGATTATGCCAGCGCATGAACCCGAGCCCCGCACCGCCGGCCAGAATCACAACTGCCGCTGCCGCCGCGATGATCTTTTTGATTGCCATATCTGCACGCTCCTTTTCCGTCCGCATCGACATAAACCGACAGAACTTGATGTCCGATTATAACATATTCTGAATATTATGTCAATATAAAGGCGGAAATCTGTTGAAAAACAATCAGGCAGCATTCCGGAACGGAACACTGCCTGCATCATCATGACTGATAAAACCGGATATCAAAGACGGCGCCGTGCGGCTCGCGGTTTGCCGCTTTCAGCCTGCCTTCCTGTGCAGAAATGACCTTTTGCGCAAATGCCAGCCCGATGCCGTAACCGTGCTTTGTGTAGTCTGAGGAGCGGTAAAATCGCTCGAAGATATGCGGCAGCTCTGCTTCCGGGATACCCGTTCCGGTATCCGCAATCGTGATGAACCGGAACATCGGGCTCTCTCCCGCCGTGACCGTGACCGTCCCGCCGGCAGGTGTATGCTCGATCGCATTTTTCAGCAGATTGACGATCGCTTCCGAGGTATAATGCAGATCGCAGATAAGCTCCGGCTCGCCCTCGATCTCCGTGCGAAGCTCCACGCCTTTCAGCTCCGCTGTCACGGAAACCGGCTCTGCGGCCTGCCGGAGCAGCTCACGGCAGGTGATGCGCTCCGGCGTGAACTTCACCGCATCCGCTTCAATGCGCGAAAGGCTCAGCATCGTCTCGATCAGCCATTTCATCCGCGCCAGCAGCTCATAAAGCTCGCGCAGATACTCCATGCGGCTTTTGTCCGTCAGATCGGGCGAACGCATCAGGCCGAGGATCATCATGACCGAGGTCAGCGGCGTCCGGAGCTGATGCGAGATATCCTCCAGCGCTTCTTTTGCAAACTGCTTTTCCCGCAGCAGCGCTGCATTCTGTTCCCGCAGACGGATCGTCATTTTGTGAATCTCTGCGGAAAGCACGCTCAGCTCGCCCTCGCGGTATTCATCGAAACGGATCCGGTCATCGCTCCGTAGAATGCGGTCAATATCATCGCAGAGCCGGATGACCTGATCCCGCCGCTGCGCGAGAATGCACGCATACAGTGCATACAGTCCGGCGGAGAGCGCCGCAGCAGCCGCCGCACACGGAATGCTGAACGGCAGACAGAACGCGGCGGCCGCCGCAGTCAGCAAAAAATGAATCAGCCGCAGATGCCGCTCCGCAAAGCCGCGCAGCTTCCCGGCGGAATGCATCTGCCCGCTCATCCGTCCACCGCCTTGTATCCCAGCCCCCTGACCGTTATGATGATCTTCGGATTCTGCGGATCATCCTCAGTCTTTTCGCGCAGGCGCCGGATATAGACGCTCAGCGTATTATCCGAGACAAATTCCTTCGTCAGCGACCACAGTTCCTCTGCGAGCCGGTCGCGGGAGAGCATCTGGTTTTTGTTGGAGAAGAAGATCAGCAGCAGCCGGTATTCGAGTGCCGAAAGCGAAAGCTCCTGTCCGTTTTTCAGTACGATACCCTTGATCGGATCAACCGTCAGATTGCCGCACTGCAAAAGCGGTGAGCTGCGCTGATGCCGCCGCATGACATTTTTCATGCGTGCAAGCAGCTCCCGCGTCCCGAACGGCTTGCCGATATAGTCATCCGCGCCGATCTCAAATCCGGCGACCGTGCAGGCTTCATCCGCCGATGCCGTGATGAAAATGACCGGCGTATCGTTCTGTGCCTTGATCGCCGCACAGACGGAGTATCCGCTGCCGTCTTTGAGCGAAATATCGAGCAGAACACAGTCAAAGACATTCTCATCAAAAAGCCGCAGACCTTCCCTCTGACCGCTCGCATAGGCCGTTGAATAGCCCTCGGAATTGAGAAACCGCATCAGAAAACGCGCAAGCTGTTCATCGTCTTCAATCAGTAATATTTTCGGCATACCGTTCACCTCCTGCCATGCATCTATTATATCATGATTTACCCGTGAATGCAAGCGGACGGCATCAAAACCGTCCGCTTTGTGTTATTGATGTCCCAACGATCTCTTGAAGATATCTGCTTGTCTTTTTGCCGTGATACTGCGCATCTATTCTTCAAGATTTAAGGCAATACCGCACAGAGCTGGCGGTGCAGATACGCAGTCAGATTTTTCGT
>CAMOOV010000165.1 GCA_946621745.1 uncultured Ruminococcus sp. | reverse complement strand
TGCGGAATCTTCAAGGGTTCCTCTTTGGTTGCATTGTTCAATTTTCAAGGTGCCGAGTCGCTGCCTTCGTCTCGGTGACAGCTTATTTATTATACCACATTTTTTCGAGTTTGTCAACCCCTTTTCAAAACTTTTTCAAGTTTTTTTCGAGGTCTTTCACACTTTCGTGGCCTGTCTGCCTCGCGGCGACTTGCTTATAATACCACATTTTGCCCCTTTTGTCAACCCCCTTTTTCCCTTTCTGCTTTTTGCATAAGTTTCTGTTTGTTTCTGCTCATTTACGAGGGCAAAATCACGATTGCGTTTCTTGCTTCGTCCGCGATTGCCCTGTAGCTGACCGCTCCGCTGATTGTTTTGACCGCATTCTGCACATCCGGCTTATTCGCAATCAGATCCGCAGCTTCGTCATATACGGCTTTGTCCGCGAACTGAAGCTCAATCAGCTCCGGATCATCCCGCCAGCCTTCTACCATCCCCGGCAGCGCCGAAGCCTGCTCCACGACAAGATGAAACATACTATAATATGTATGCGTATCATCCGTGCAGGCCGGCGGTGTGAATACATTCAGATCCGCACGGTGATCGGCAAACTGACTGTCCGGCTGCGCAAAGCAGATATGTGCCGGATGACCGCGGTACTGCGCATCGTCATCCCATGTCACATCTACATTATAGTACTTTCCGTCCATCTCCGCAACATTCCAGACATGGTTTTCGTCCCTGCCGATCTTCCCCGGCACATTCATAGCATTGATTCCTGCACGCCTGCACACATACAAAAATGCCTTCGCATAGCCCTCACATTTCGCCTGTCCGTCCACCAGACAGCCGTACGCTTCATCCTGATAGTCGCCGTCACTGTATTCGCAGCAGGCCGCGATTCCGTCATGAATCTTCCGCAGCCTTTGGAACTCTGAGGATGCACCGTTCGCATCTGCAAGGATTCTGTCTGCAACTGCGTCCATATGTGCTCTCATGCCTGCAATCTCCGACTGCGGTATATCGTATCTCATTTTAACGGTATTGATCTGCTCACCGGTCTCATAGACCGAATCCAGATAAAAGAACTGCGGCTCCTGCATTGTGACCAGAAGGAAAACGCGGTCATATTCTGCGCCGCTGTAAAGATCCGGCAGACGGATTGTTTCCTCATAGTTTTCGATGCCGGCACAGAGCGTCCGGTAGAGCGCCTGCTCACGCTTTGTCAGCTGCTGATAGGGATAGCGCAGCGCGGCTTCCTCTTTGGAGAATCCGCCGCGCTCGATCCGCAGCCAGCTAAAATTGAATACAAGTATGCCCAGTATTGCCATAAGGACGGCTGTCATTGTTCCGACAAGGATCCATTTACTCCGTTGACTCATTTTCCGGCTCCTCCTGTATTTCGGGGATCCGCTCCGCCTGAATGCGGCTGATCCAGTTGTCCTCATATGAAAGCAGCGTATACCGCACGCCGCGATCCTCTGCGGAAAGCGATTCGCCTGCCTCCGGAATCCGGCCGAGCAGATGTACGACATATGCGCTCATGGTATCAAAATCGCCGTCCGGCAGCTCCGCCCTGACACCGAGCTGCGGCAGGATATCCTCCGGATCGGCCGAGCCTGCAATCGAATATACACCCTCTGCAATCTCAGTCAGCTCCGCTTCCTCATCGTCATATTCATCCTGAATACTGCCGACGATCTCCTCCAGCAGATCTTCCATCGTGACCATGCCCGCCGTTCCGCCGTATTCATCGGAGACAATCGCGACCTGCATTTTGTCGCGGCGCATCTGCTGGAATACATCGCGGCATTTTGCGCTGTCCGGCACGAATACCGCTTCCCGCATGACCGATGTCACGCGGCAGTCCTCCGCTTTGCCGACCAGCGGCAGCAGATCCTTGACCAGCACGATGCCGACAATGCTGTCGATCTGATTTTCATAGACGGGGATGCGCGAATAACCGCCCTCCAGCGCGATCTTTGCGGTTTCGGTCGCAGTCGCGGTGTCCGGCACGGCGGTCATATCCTTGCGGTGCGTCATGACATCCGAGACCGCAACATCATCGAACGAGAAGATATTGTTTATCATTTCGCGCTCGGTCTCCTCGATGCCGCCGGTCTCATTGCCCGCATCGACCAGCAGCCGGATCTCCTCCTCCGTCACAACATCCACACCGTCTGCGTCCGGAATCCGCGCGATCTTGCAGAGCAGCGCAGTGATCCCCGATGCGACCGCCCAGAACGGTGTCAGCAGAAGAATCAGCGCCCGGACAGACGGCACACAGAAACGTGCCAGCGCTTCGCAGTGCCGGCGGGCGATCCGCTTCGGGAACATATCCGTGAACACGGATAAAATGAGCATCAGCACAAGCGTCAGCAGTGCGGCTGCGATCATCGAGCCGCCGCGGAACGGAAACAGCACGGTAATGTGGTCACCGAACAGCAGCCAGCAGATCATGCCGGTCATCAGTGCGGAGAAAATGCGGTGCATGGTAAAGCACCGGCGCATCCGCGTCGGTTTTTCGATCAGACGGTCAAGCGGGCGCCATGCCGTATCGCTTTCGGCGCGGGCATGAACGACCGCATCGTTGATCTCGGTCACGGCGGCTTCGCAGGCGGAATACCATGCCCGCAGCGCAGCCAGCAGGCAGAGTATTCCGATCACGATCCATAATCGGTCAGCATCCTGATCCATATAAATATATTCATCCTTTCTGGCGGGCGGGCAGTGCCCGCTGCCGTTTCCCTCCGGCATGGTTTTGCAGAGCATATCAGGGTTGTCGCTGTTACGGCGCTGTTCGCGCCTATTGTTTGGTCTGGTTTTCATCCCATTTTGCTTTCATGTGCGTATGGAGAACTTTAGATCATGGCTCCGGCACTGCCGGCGGCACTAATCGTGCCTATTGTTTGGTCTGGCTTTCATCCCATTTTGCTTTCATGTGCGTATGGAGAACTTTAGGAATTGGCAGCGGGCACTGCCCGCCACTGCCGGCGGCACTATTCGTGCCTATTTTACGGTCTGGGAAAATTTTATTCTGCTTTCATGCGCGTATGGAGAACTTTAGATCATGGCAGCAGGCACGGCCTGCGGTTACAGCTTCGCCAGCTTTTCCTTCAGCAGCGCCGTTGCTTCCTGCGGATTCGCCGCGCCCTTTGTACGCTTCATGATCTGTCCCATGAGCGCCTTGATCGCAGCCTCCTTGCCCGCCTTGTAATCCGCAACAGCCTTCGGATTCGCCGCAATGACCTCATCCGCCACACTGTTCAGCAGGCCGGTATCCTGCACCTGCTCCAGCCCAAGCTCCTGCACGAGCGCCGGAATATCCTTTCCGGTCTCGCGGTATGCCGCAAGCAGCTTTTCCGGTGCAGAACGGTTGATTTTGCCGTCCGCGCAGAGATTCGTCAGCTCTGCCCAGACCTCCGCCGGAATGCTGACGGCATCCGCATCCGCAAGCATCAGATTTGCAAGCAGCTTCGGCTGCTTCACGCCGTCCGCCGCCGCGCTGTAAAGATTCGCGAGCGCCGGCGTTTCACAGAGTGATTTCGCCGTCGATTCCGGCAGCTTGTATTCGCCGGTATACTTCGCAAGACGCTCCTCCGGCAGATCGGGCAGCATTGCGCGCAGCCGTGCATGATCCTCGTCCGTCAGGATGATCGGTACAAGGTCGGGATCCGGAAAATAGCGGTAATCATTCGCATTTTCCTTGACGCGCATCGTATAGGTCTTATCCTTTTCCGGATCGTAGCGGCGCGTCTCCTGCAAAAGCTCGTGTCCGGCCTCTGTCTCGTCGATCTGCCGCGCCTTTTCCGCGTCGATCGCCGCACAGATATTCTTGAGGCTGTTCAGATTCTTGATCTCGGAGCGCGTATAGAGCTTCGTGTCGCCGACGGGACGCACGGAGAGATTGACATCGCAGCGCATCGAGCCCATTTCCATCTGACAGTCGGAAACGCCGCACCAGCGCACCAACTCGCGCAGGCGCTCCAGATATGCCTTTGCCTGTGCCGCCGTGCGGATATCCGGCTCGGAAACGATCTCGATCAGCGGAACGCCGCAGCGGTTGCAGTCCGCGCCGGAGCCGTAATCGGTATGCACCAGCTTGCCGGCATCCTCCTCAATGTGGATGCGCGTAATGCCGATGCGCTTCTCCTCGCCGTTGACATTGATGTCGATGTAGCCATGCTCGCAGAGCGGATGATCGAGTTGGGAGATCTGGTATGCCTTCGGCAGATCGGGATAAAAATAGTTCTTTCTGTCCATTTTCGAGAAATGCGCGATCTCGCAGTTGAGCATCATGCCCGCGCGAGCGGCAAATTCGACGACCTGCTTATTGAGTACCGGCAGCGTGCCCGGCATACCCATGCAGACCGGACAGCAGCGCGTATTCGGCTCGCCGCCGTGATCGGCGGGGCAGTCGCAGAATATTTTGGTCTTGGTACGCAGCTCGATATGTACCTCAAGACCGATGACTGATTCATATTTCGCCATATTGATTTGCTCCTCATTCAAATTCGGATTATATTGATGTCCCAACTATCTCTTGAAGATATCTGCTTGTCTTTTTGCCGTGATACTGCGTTAGAAATCCTTGCCTTGCGTCAGCAAGGCGGCGGCTTTCTGCCTTGTCTCACGGCAAAAATCCTGCGCATCTATTCTTCAAGATTTAATTGGTACATCAATATTGCTCTGCCGGACAGTCTCCGGCGTAATAGTATCGGGTACGCCGTGCGTCACTCCGTCAGCCAGACGGCCGTGACCTCGCCGGTGATCCGGATCTTCGGATTTTGCAGCTCCGCGGCCGCATTCATCTTGCAGTCGCGCAGCATCATACCGGCAGCAGGTGCCGCACAGGGCTCCGAAAAGCCCATGCCGTCCGTGGAAAGCTCCGCAAAGCCGGTCACGCGGCAGTGCAGGGATGCAGCGATCTGTTCCGCCTTCTCCCGCGCTGTCTGCACGGCGGCATCGAGCGCAAGCTGCTTCTGCCGGTTCTCGTCCGCGAGCCGCGCCGTCACGGAATATGTCACGGAATCCGTCTCCGCGAGCAGTCCCGTGACCGCCTCCCGCATCCGGTTATCTGCGGGGATTTTCAGCAGCAAACGGCGGGAAAATGTATAGACCGCTCTGCTGTTCTGATAGGGCGCGGGCGGCTCGGTGGATTCCTCCTCTGCCGAGATCTGCTCCGGCCTGATCTGAAGCGTATCACGGAACGCCGCAAGCAGCGCTTCGGTCTGCTGCCGTCCCGCTGTCACCGCCGCGCCGGAGGTCTCGCCCTCCGTCCGCACCGTGACCGATATCTCATAGAGCTCTGCGTCAAATTCCAGCGTGACGCGTCCCTCTGTTTTGATCTTACCCATATTCCCCTCCGTTCCGGTTTGTATTATTTTGATGTGTTTTTGTTGATATTGCGGATGTATCTGCACTTCGGAAAAGCCGTACAGCCGTAAAACTGATTTCCTGCATTCGCACCTTTTTTCGCGGTACGCAGAATCAGTGCGGCACCGCAGCGGGGACAGACCATATCCGCTTCCTGCTCTGCGGTCTCCGCCGCAGACGGCGACGGCTCTTCCGCATCGGGTGTCTTGTCATATTTCCGGTTGATATCATCAATATGCATCTGCTTCACGGCATCATCGGTATGCGTCAGCGGTTCCAGCTTCGCGGCGATCTCCTGTACTTTCTCATCAGAAATGCAGTTCTCAGTATGATTCCACACATACCGCACCGAACCGAAAAGCTCATCCCGCTTGCAAAGCCAGATATCTTTCCCCTCAAAATCGACCTTTTTCAATTCGCAGCGCTCCGAGAAAACGATCATCGAATAGGTTTTTATATCCTCACCCAGATAATCCAGAAGCCATTTGATATGCGTCCGGTTCTGCCGGATCGGATTATAGAACCGGTTCCTTTGCTTGTTCGGGAGCATCTGTGTCCAGTACTGATCGGAGCCGTTACCGAAGATCCACCCGGAATAATTCTTGCTTTCGATCACAAAGATGCCTTTCTGCGTAATATACAGAAGGTCGATCTCCGAGGTCTCGCCGTTTTCCTTCGGCAGATACAAATTCCGAAGCATGACGCCCTTCCGTCCGAACAGCTCGGTATATTTCAGCTCCAGTGCTGTCAGGGATTCGCCGAATCCGCCCGTATCTCCGGAAAAATATGCGCCGAAAATGTCACGCAGGATACCCATATTGATTATTCAGCCGCTTCATACGCCGCAGCCGCCTGATAGAGCTTTGCCTCGGAGAATGCCGGGCCGATGAGCTGGAAGCCGACGGGCAGCTCCGCGCCGTCCTGCGCGACCTTGCCGCAGGGAACAGAGATCGCGGGCAGACCGCCGAGATTGACCGGCACTGTGCAGATATCGCCGAGCGCCATTTCCATCGGATCGCTCGATTTCTCGCCGATCTTATAGGCCGGAGTCGGCGCAGTCGGCGCGAGCAGCATATCATATTTCGCAAACAGATCTCTGAATGCGCGGATCAGCAGCGTTCTCGCCTGCTGCGCCTTTTTATAATACGCATCGTAATATCCGGCGGAGAGGACATAATTGCCGAGCATGATGCGGCGGCGCACCTCTCTGCCGAAGCCCTGTGTACGCGTCTTGCGGTAGAGCTGTTCGAGATCCTCAAAGCCCTCCGCACGGAAGCCGTAGCGGATGCCGTCGAATCTTGCGAGATTCGAGGATGCCTCCGCACAGCACAGCACATAGTAGGCCGGCAGCGCATAGCTGACCGCCGGCAGCGAGCATTCCTCGATCACGGCACCGGCATTTTTCAGCTGCTCCGCAGCCTTCCGCACCAGTGCGGCGACCTCCGGATGAATGCCCTCACCGAAGTATTCCTGCGGCAGACCGATGCGCATTCCGGAGAGATCCTTTCCGATCAGCGCGGAATAATTCGTATCGTATTCCGGCAGCG
>CAMOOV010000164.1 GCA_946621745.1 uncultured Ruminococcus sp. | reverse complement strand
TCATTTGCCCGTCTGAGCGCAAAGATCATCAGCAGGAAGAACCCGACCGTTGCCGGTCTCGATCCGAAGCTCGATTATGTGCCGGAGTCCATCCGCAAGGGCTTTCTGGAGGAGGACGGCGAAACGCTCAAGGCCGCTGCAAAGGCGATCTTCCGCTTCAACCAGATGCTCATTGATGCACTCTGTGATGTTGTTCCGGCTGTCAAATTGCAGGCGGCATATTATGAGATGTACGGGCATCACGGCGTCAAGACAATGGAGCGCACGATCCGCTATGCGCGGCTCAAGGGGATGTATGTCATCACCGACGGCAAGCGCAATGACATTGGCGCGACGATGGAGGCATATACCGCGGCGCATCTCGGCAGCTGCCTGATCGGCACGACCGAATGTGAACCCTTCGGCGCGGATGCACTGACCGTCAACGGCTATCTCGGCACGGACGGCATCTCGCCGCTGCTCGGCGTCTGCAAGGAGCGCGACAAGGGCATTTTCGTTCTCTGCAAGACCTCGAATCCCTCCTCCGGCGAATTTCAGGATCTGCTGATCGACGGCGTTCCGCTCTATGCGAGAATGGGCGATAAATGCGAGGAATGGGGCGCGGAGACGATCGGCACCTACGGCTACAGCGGTGTCGGCGCAGTCGTCGGCGCTACCTATCCGGAGCAGCTCACCGAGCTGCGCAAGCGCCTGCCGCATACGATGTTCCTCGTGCCGGGCTACGGCGCACAGGGCGGCGGTGCAGCCGGCATCGCAGGCGCATTCGATGAAAACGGTCTCGGCGCGATTGTCAACAGCTCGCGCGCGATCATGTGTGCATATAAGAAAGAGGGCTGCGACGAGAAGGATTTCGCGGAGGCCGCCCGCAGAGAAGCGATCCGCATGAGAGAGGATCTGACTGCGTATATTCAGATCAAATAAACCGAACGGATACAATGCCGCGTTAATCATAAGATTGGTGATGTGTATATGAAGCATGACAAATATACAGAGCTGCTGACCTTTCCGGTCCGCAGCATGACACAGCTCACAAAGGCCGCATGGAGCATGGTGATCGAATGCCCGGAGGCCGCTGCAAAGGCGCAGCCCGGACAGTTCGTCGATCTCCTGCCGGACGGAAATTTCACTCTGCGCCGCCCGATCTCGATCTGCGGGATCGACAGGGAGCAGGGTACGCTCCGCATTGTGTTTGAGGTGCGCGGCAAGGGTACAAAGGCGCTCTCGGAGCTGCGCGCCGGCGATACAGTCAATATGCTCGCGCCGCTCGGCCACGGCTTCACGCTGCCGGACAAGAACAGCCGCGTGATCCTCGTCGGCGGCGGCATCGGTACACCGCCGATGCTCCCGCTCGCGCAGTACTTCGGCAAAAATGCCGTCGTGATCTCCGGCTTCCGGAACAAGGATGCGGTCATCCTTCAGGACGATTTCGCCGCCTGCGGTGCAAAGACGATCCTCTGCACCGATGACGGCTCTGCGGGACACTTCGGTCTTGTCACGCTCCCGCTGGAGGAGGAGATCAGGGCGGAAAAGCCTGCACTGATCTGTGCCTGCGGCCCGCTCCCGATGCTCAGGGCAGCGGCGGCGCTCGCAGAGACATATGAGATCCCGTGTCAGGTCTCGCTCGAAGAACGCATGGGCTGCGGACTCGGCGCCTGTCTGGTCTGCGCCTGCCGCACAAAGGATGCGGACGGCAATGAGCAGTATCTCCATGTCTGCAAGAACGGCCCTGTTTTCAATTCGCAGGAGGTGATCTGGTAATGGCTGACCTTTCCGTCAATATCTGCGGGATCCCGTTCAAAAATCCGATCATTCCCGCGTCGGGCGTTTTCGGCTACGGCCGCGAATATGAACAGTTCTATCCGCTTTCAAAGCTCGGCGGCATTTCCACAAAGGGCACGACCGGCACAAAGCGCACCGGCAATCTCCCGCCGCGCACGGCCGAAGCACCGATGGGAATGCTCAATTCCGTCGGGCTCCAGAATCCGGGCATTGATGCATTCATCGCAAATGAGCTGCCGCATCTGCTCAGCTGCGATACGGTCATTCTGGCCAATATCGCCGGCTCCACGCCGGAGGAATGCGCAGAGGTCGCGGCAAAGCTCGACAAAACGGATGTCCATATGATCGAGCTGAATATCTCCTGCCCGAATGTGAAGCAGGGCGGCGCCGCCTTCGGTACCTCCTGCGCCGCTGCCGCACAGGTCACAAAGGCCGTCCGGCAGGCAACGAAAAAACCGCTCTGCGTCAAGCTCAGCCCGAATGTTACGAGCATCACCGAGATCGCAAAGGCGGTCGAATCAGAGGGCGCGGATGCAGTCTCGCTCATCAATACGCTGCTCGGAATGCGCATTGATCTGCGGACGCGCCGCCCGATCCTCCATAACAATATGGGCGGCTATTCCGGCGCGGGCATCTTCCCGGTCGCCGTGCGGATGGTCTGGCAGACTGCAAATGCGGTCAGTGTGCCGGTCATCGGCATGGGCGGCGTGATGTCCGGCGAGGATGCAGCCGAGCTGATGATGGCGGGCGCATCTGCGGTGCAGGTCGGCACGGCGATCGTGCAGGATCCCTATGCCCCGCTGCGCATCATCGACGAGCTGAATGACTGGCTCGATGCAAACGGAATTGACACGGCGGCTGAGCTGACAGGAAGCGTGAAGCCGTGGTAACAAAGGTCTATCTGATCCGGCACGCGGAGGCCGAGGGCAATGCCGTCCCGTTTTTTCAGGGGAGCCTTGACACCTGCCTGACCGAAAAGGGCGAGCGGCAGCTGGATTATCTGGCTGCGCGGTTCGTCGATATCCCGCTGGACGCGATCTATTTCAGCCCCTATCAGCGGACAAGACTGACCGCCGAAGCCGTCAACCGCAATCATCATCTGGACATGATACCGGAATATGATCTGCGCGAGATCAACGGCGGCAAATGGGAGGGCAGACGGATCCTCGATCTGCGTGACGAGTATCCGGAGGAATTCCGCACATGGCAGGAGCGGATGCCCGAATTCGTCGCACCGGACGGTGACGCGATGACCGAGGTCTATGACCGGATGCGCCGCATCATGCAGAAGATCGCGGACGAGAATCCCGGCAAAACGATCGCAGTCTTTACGCACGGCTGTGCGCTGCGCAATTTCCTGAGCTTTGTGGAATCCGGCTCGATCGAAGGGCTTCCGGCGGTCGGCTGGGGCGATAATTCCGCAGTCTCGCTCGCGGAATATGACACAGAGTCCGGCTGGCGGCTCATCTACAAGAACAATTCCGCGCATCTGCCGCAGAATATCCACACGGCAATGCCGCTCTGACGGAGGGACGATATGATTATTTTCGGCGTCGATTTCGGCGATACCCGCACCGGCTGGGCGGTCTGCGACAGGTCGGAGCTGATGGCATCTCCGGCGGGCGTGCTGACCGAAAAGAGCTTTCGGCGATGCGCCGAGCAGACCGCAGAGGCAGCGAAGAATGCGCGTGCCGAGCGGATCGTTGTCGGCTATCCGAAGAATATGGACGGGAGCTGCGGCGAGCGCGCACAGAAATGCGAGGCATTCGCGCAGCTGCTCGGCGAGCTGACCGGTCTGGAGACCGTTCTCTGGGATGAACGCTGCACAACCGTCTCGGCGCATCAGATCCTCAATGTCACGAATACCCGCGGCAAAAAGCGCAAGGCTGTCGTGGATGCCGTGGCTGCGGTCATCATCCTCGAAAGCTATCTGCAATACCGCAAAAACAGCGGTGCATGATGTATCCGGCGATCGCTCGCCGGAGCGCTCAGCGCATGAAATCCGCAATGCTGTCCATGACGGCACCGACCGCGTGAACGGCCTTGACTGTCCGGCGCTTGAGCTTTGATTTCTCGCTTTTGGAAGCGCTGCTGATCAGATAGCCGGCCATGCCTGCGGCCGCACCGACTGCCATGCCCTTAATGATCGCCTGTGTCTGCATTCCGAACCGCTCCTTTCTTTGCGTGATAACAGTATCATGCCGCAGGAGCCGTTGCTTATGCAGCGCGGCGCAGAGTTTACAAATGGAAAAGGATGTATCATCTTGCATAAGCTGCATTTTGTTCTCGTTGAACCGCGCATCCCGCAGAATACGGGCAGCATTGCGCGGACCTGCGCCGTCACGGGCGCTGCCCTGCATCTGATCCACCCGCTCGGCTTCCGCATCGACGATGCAAAGCTGAAGCGCGCCGGACTGGATTACTGGGATAAGCTCGACATTTTTCACTATGACAATCTGGACGCATTTTTCGCGCAGCATCCCGCGCAGACCGCGCAGAATCCCTATTTCTATTTCACGGCAAAGACCGGCACGCTCTATACCGATGTGCAGTATCCGGAGGAAACATTTCTCTTTTTCGGCCGCGAGGATACCGGTCTGGATGATGCGCTCCTGAAAGCACATCCGGAGCGCTGTGTCCGCATCCCGATGCGCGAAACACTCCGCTGCCTGAATCTCTCAAATTCCGTTGCAGTCGCGGCCTATGAGGTTCTGCGCCAGCATGACTTCGCCGGCCTGACCCGCGACGGCAGATGGGCGGCGGCGGAATGGGAAACGCATTCGCCTGGTGACTACGATATCAGTCAGATCTGAGAAAGGAACATAGTCTATGATGAAATCTAAAATCAAACTCATGACCGATTCGGTCAGCGACATTTCTAAAGAGCTTGCAGAATCTCTCGGAATCCGGATGCTCTATATCCCGATCACGATCGAGGGCAAGCCGATGCGCGAGGAGATCGACTTCACGAAGGAGCAGTTCTATGAAATGATCGACAATGCGAAGGAATATCCCTCCACTGCACAGATCACGCCGTTCGAGATTCAGGAGGCGTATGAGGAGGTCGCGGCCGAGGGCTATACCGATCTGATCTATATGACGATCGGCGCGGGCGGCTCCGGCACATATGCCAATGCGGAAATGGCACGGACACAGTTCTTTGAGGAGCATCCGGACTGCCAGATGAAGATACACCTCGTAGACGGCCGCAACTACACGGCGGCATACGGCTATGCGGTCAAGGAGGCGGCGAAGAAGCTCGCCCGCGGCGCGGATGTTCCGGAGCTGATCGACTATATGGACGACTGGGCGCGCCATGCCGGACTGTATTTTGTCCCGATGACGCTGAAATATGTCAAGCGCTCCGGCAGAGTCAGCGCAGCCGCGGCATTCGCAGGCGAGCTGCTCGGTCTGAAGCCCTTCTGCCGCATCTGCAACTGCACATCCAGCGTGATCCAGAAGATCCGCGGCGAGCAGAATATCATCCCGAAGATGATCGAGGTCGTCAAGGCGGATATGCAGCCGCATACGCCCTATATCGTCATGCAGGGCAGCAATCCGAAGCGCGCACAGGAATTCGGCGCGGCGCTGACAAAGGCGCTCGGCTATCCGCCCGCGGGCTATTGGAATATCGGCGCAGCGATCTGCTGCAACGCCGGCCCGAATGTTGTCGGCTTCGTCATCAAGCGGCAGGAGGAGACCGTCTGAGCTCATGCGTTCGATTCTGATCACAAACGATGACGGCATTCTGGCGGACGGATTTCTGCGGCTCGCGAAAGCGGCACAGGCATTCGGAACGGTTTTTGCCGTCGCGCCGGAATCGCAGCGGAGCGCCGCTTCGCACAGCATCACGCTGCATTCGCATATCGACCTGTTCCCGCAGGAATTTCCGGTTCCGGGCATTCGCGCATACGCCTGCTCCGGCACGCCTGCGGACTGCGTGCGCGTCGGCAGTCTTGCGCTGCTGCCGGTGAAGCCGGATGTAGTCATCTCCGGCATCAATTACGGCTACAATGCCGCGACCGATCTGCAATATTCCGCGACGGTCGGCGCTGCCTTTGAAGCGGCATTTCAGGGCATCCATGCGATCGCGCTCTCGGAGGGCGCATCGTCCTGCCACGAGGTCACAGATGCGTATCTGCATGAGATTCTCGCGGAGCTGCTTGAACAGCCGCTCGGCTACGGCGAAATCCACAATGTCAATTTCCCGGACTGCCCGCTTGCGGAATGCCGCGGCATTCTGCGGGGACGCAAGGTGTCCCGCGGGATGTTTTTCCGCGACAGCTACCGCGTTCTGGAGACATTTCCGGACGGCGGGATGCGCATGGAGGTTGACGGCGCCTACAATGAGGATGCGGAGCCGGAGACGGATTTCCGTGCGATTGTCGATCATTATGTTTCGGTCGGCACTGCGCGGAATATCACCTGATCCCGCGGCGCCGCAATATCACAGATCAAAAAGCATCCCGACCGGATTCGCCATTCGGTCGGGATGCTGTTCTTTTGCATGGGAAATTCAGCAGCCGCGGAGTTATTCAGTCTTACCGGTGATAGACGCCGTAAAGCGCCTGTCCGAGCGCAATGCCGCCGTCATTCGGCGGGATGACCGAATGCAGCAGCACCGTGAAGCCAGCCGCTTCCAGCGCATCCCGGCAGAGCCGCGTCAGCAGCCGGTTCTGGAATACGCCGCCGCTCAGTGCGCAGACCGATATCCCCGTTTCACGGCGCAGCGCTTCACAGGCAGAAACCGTCATCGCGCAGAGCGCCGCATGAAACTGATATGCCAGATGCATCCGGTTATCAGCTGAACGGTCAGCAAGATAACGCGCAGCGATCTCTGCCGCAAGTGCCGTTGTCTGCATATAGATATGACCGTTCTCCGTCGTGATCTCATGCGGCAATGTGCATTCGCAGTCAGCGTGCAGCCGCACAAACCGCTCCGCCTCCGTCATCAGCGCAGACGATGCCTCGCCCTCGAATGTCACCGCTCTGCGGATGCCGAGGATCGCCGAGACCGCATCGAAAACGCGTCCGCAGCTCGTCGATTTTACCGTATTCACGCCCTTTTCCGCCATTGCACGCAGAATGCGGAATGCCGCCGCATCGCAGATATCAAGCTGTTCGCAG
>CAMOOV010000163.1 GCA_946621745.1 uncultured Ruminococcus sp. | reverse complement strand
AAGGAGGAACCCGACAAAAAGGATTCGATCAGCAAAATGAAGCCGAAAAAACAGCTTCGCGCAATCTATGAACAGGTGCGGTCGCTGATTTCGGCGAAGGATGCCGTATTCCATGAGATCATGGATGCATTGCGGGCGGAAAAGCTCGAGCGCGTCACATTCCATTCAGCGACACCGTCGGAGCAGAATCAGCTTTCCGAATGGTTCAAGCGGGAGATCCGTCCGGTCTCAATGCCGGCGATCGTTGACAAGGGAAAGCCGTTTCCGTTTCTGCGTGACCGTGCAATCTACGCCGTTCTGCGGCTCGAATCAAAATCAGGGATTCGCATGGGGATTCTGCCGGTCAGCGATCAGTGTCAGCGGATTATCCGGCTCGGCGGCGGAAGATTCATGCTCGCGGAGGATGTCATTCTTGCTTATGCGCATACGGTATTCGGCAGCGCTCGCGTGATCGACCGCACGCTGCTGCGCGTGACGCGTTCCGCCAGCATTATGCCGGAGGATATCGGCGATTTGAAGACCGGCGACACCCGCGCTGATATGGAACAGATGCTCGCAGACCGTAAACGGCTTCAGGCTGTCCGTCTGGAGCTTTCTGAGCCGTTCTTCCAGCCTGCACTTGACTATCTGTGCGAAAATCTGGATATCCGCAATGAGCAGGTCTTTTATACAAAAGCACCGCTGGATCTTTCCTTTGCATATGAGTGCAAGAATATTGCGACCGATCCGAAGCTGCAATATACGCGCATGGTGCCGCAGAAATCCGCAATGGTGACGGAGCACCGCGCAATGTTCACACAGATACGCAAACAGGATATCCTGCTGAGCTATCCCTATGAGAGTATCCGGCCGTTTCTGCGTCTGCTGGACGAAGCAGCTGATGATCCGAATGTTATCAGTATCCAGATTACGCTTTACCGCATGGCGCGGGACAGCCGGGTTATTGCGGCGCTCTGTGAGGCTGCGGGACGCGGCAAGGAAGTCGTCGCGCTGACCGAGCTTCGTGCGCGGTTTGATGAGCAGGGGAATATCGACTGGTCCAAGGTACTGGAGCGTGCCGGTGTTCATGTGATCTACGGGCCGGAGCATTTCAAGGTGCATTCCAAGCTGCTGCTGATCCGCCGCAAAAACCGCGGGAAGATCGAGCAGTTCACGCAGATCGGTACCGGAAACTACAATGAGAAAACAGCGGCAATCTATACCGATTACTGCCTGATGACGGCAGATCCGCAGATCGCGGAGGATGCCGGAAATATTTTTGATGCGCTGCGGGAGGGCAGACTGCCGGATCCGCAGAAGGATCTGCTCTGTGCGCCTTACGGCCTGCTGGATCCTGTACTGGAAATGATGGATACCGAGATTCGCCATGCATCCGAGGGAGATCCCGCCTATATCGGCCTGCGCATGAACGGTCTTTGCGACAAGAAGATCATGAAGAAGCTGATTGAGGCTTCCTGTGCCGGCGTAAAGATTGAGCTGCTGGTACGCGGTGTCTGCTGTCTGATCCCGCAGGTGCCCGATCTCACGGAGAATATTGAGGTGCACAGCATCGTCGGGCGTTATCTGGAGCACGCAAGAGTTTACATTTTCGGTACGCCGGACAGAATGAAGGTTTATCTCGGCTCGGCGGATTTCATGCCGCGCAATACGAAAAAGCGTGTTGAGGTCTGTGCGCCGGTCAAGGATGCAGGGCTGCGTCAGCGGCTCTGCGACGAATTCCGGCTGCAATTTGATGATCCTGTCAAGGCTCGCTTCCGCACGGCAGACGGCGACTATCATTTGCCGGCCGGCGGCAATCATGCAGAGAATTCGCAGGAGGCACTGCACCGTGCCGCCTATGACAGGGCGCATCAGCAGGAATCCGCTGAACAGAATGAAGGATAACAGGAGCATATTATGTCTGGAAATGATCGTAAACCAACGACAAAAACCTATGTGTTTCTGATTACCTACGGCATTTTGCTGTATCTCGGCATTCAGAATTTTTCGGCAATCAAAAATGTGTTTTCATGGGCATATGCGATCATGCAGCCGATCTCATACGGTATCTGCATCGCATTCATCATCAATCTGTTTCTGCGGTTTTTCCGCGAAAAGGTATTTGTGGGAATGGGCAATTCGCACAGGCCGTGGGAACGGAAGCTCTGCCCGGTTATCAGCGCCGTCTGCACCGGACTGGTCGCGATGATTTTGCTCGCACTCATCATTTTCATGATTATTCCGCAGCTGACGACCGCCGTTAATACGCTGATCGAAAAGCTGCCGAGCAGTCAGGAGCAGATCTATGATTTTGTCAAAGCAAAGCTGACGGCATGGAACGCGCCCGCATTTCTGATCGAAAAGCTCGACGATTTCCATGTGGACTGGGACACCCTTTATGGCTGGTTCAATAAATTTGCTGACGGCAAGGTCGGAACATTCCTCGGCTCGGCATTCTCTGTGACGACATCCGTTCTCTCAACGGCGACAAATCTCGTGCTGGGGCTGATCATCGCGATCTACCTGCTCGCGCAGAAGGACCGTGTTATGTATGTGTTCCACAAGGTCGTGAAGCTGATTTCACCGGCACGCTATTATGACCGGATCACACGGATTCTGCATCTGGCGAACCGCTCCTTCGCGAGCTTCCTGACCGGACAGTTCATCGAAGCGATGGTCATCGGCACACTCTGCACGATCGGGCTGTATATTTGCCGATTCCCGTTTGCGGCAACGATCGGCATTCTGACAGGTATCACGACATTGCTGCCGATTGTCGGCGCATGGATCGGCGGTGCGATCGGTGCACTGCTCGTCGCAACGGCCGAGCCGGACAAGGTGATCTGGTTCATCGTGTTCATTTTCGTTTTACAGCAGCTGGACAGCCAGTTCATCTACCCAAAGATCGTGGGCGATTCAATCGGTCTGCCCGGCCTGCTCGTGCTGATTGCCGTGATTGTCGGCGCAGGATTCGGCGGCATCATCGGCATCATCATAACCGTTCCGGTTTTTGCGATTCTCTATCAGCTGCTCAAGGATGCGATCGACTCCATGCCGCCGGATGATCCGGTTCCCGCTGCTGCCGGAGATCCGGTGCCGCCGCAGCTTACGGTTGAGGAGACTGCACCGGAACCGGAGCAGCTTTCCGATCCGGAACCGGCGGCGGTTCCGCCTGCTCCAGTTTCCCGAAATGCAATCCGGAAGAAACGCCGCCGCAGAAAATGAACACCCGCTCATTGCGGGATATAGAAAAATATTTGTTTAACCCATTGCTTTTTTTGTTTGATTGTGCTATAATGAAATGAATGATGATGATCCGATTCAGAACGCGCTGAAAATGGAAACGGATCGCGTCTGAGACTTTACAACAGATCAGAAAGGAGAACAGACATGAATCAAGCTGTCATTCTCGCCGGCGGACAGGGAAAGCGCATGAAGGCGCCGATCCCGAAGCCGATGTTTCGCGTATTGGGGGAACCGATGCTCGAATGGGTACTCGGTGCCTGTGAGGAGGCCGGTCTCGAAAAGATCTGCGTCATCACGGGTTATGAGGCAGATCAGATCAAAAACTATCTAGGTGACCGCTGTGAGACGGCATTTCAGGCAGAGCGGCTCGGTACCGGTCATGCCGTGATGCAGGCAATCCCGTTTCTCCAGGCAGAGACAGCAGGCAATACGCTCGTCCTTTGCGGAGATGCGCCGTTTATTGATTGCAAGACAATCCGGGATTCTCTGAAATATCACACAGAGTCTGAAAACGCAGTCACGGTCATTACGGCGAATGTTGCGCAGCCTTTTGGCTACGGACGCATCCTCCGTACCGACAGCGGTATTGCCGGCATCGTTGAGGAGAAGGATGCTTCCGACGAGCAGCGGAAGATCACGGAGATTAATTCCGGGTGCTACTGGTTCCGCTCGGCCGACCTCATCGAGCTGCTCGGTCTCATCAAAAATGACAATGCGCAGAACGAATACTATCTGACCGATACCATTGCGATTGCGCTGGAGACCGGACGGCGGGCAGGTGCATTCTGCTCTGAGAATCCGGATGTTGTGCTGGGTGCGAATGATCGCAAGGGGCTTTTGAAGCTGAACGATGCAGCACGCATGGCCGTTCTGAACCGCCATATGGAAAACGGCGTCGGCTTTGTCTGTACGGACGGCATTATCATCGAGCGGGGCGTGAAGATTGGCGCGGGAACGGAGATTCTGCCGAATACGATCCTGCGCGGCAATACAGAGATCGGAAAGAACTGTATCATCGGTCCGAACTGCGTGATTGAGAATACCGTCATCGGCGATGATGTGGAGCTGAATACGGTGCAGGCGTATGAATCACAGATTGACGCAGGCGTCAAAATGGGACCGTTCGTGCATATCCGTCCGGACAGCCATATCTGCTCCGGTGCAAAGATCGGTGACTTCGTCGAGATCAAGAATACGGAGATCGGCGCTGATACGATGGTGGCACATCTTGCCTATCTCGGTGACAGCGATATCGGCAGAAAGGTCAACATCGGCTGCGGCTGTGTGACGGTCAATTTCGACGGCGTCCGGAAATCCCGCTGTGAGATCGGCGATCATGCATTCGTCGGCTGTAATAACAATCTGATCGCACCGGTGCGGCTCGGCAAATACAGCTATACGGCTGCCGGCGCGACAATCACAGCGGATGTGCCGGATTATGCGCTTGCGATCGACCGCGGAACGCTTCATATCAAGGAGGGCTATACGCTGCGTAAATTTGCAAAAGCTCCCAAAAAGGACGACGGCACAAAATAAAAACAGGATCAGAAAACGCCCGAAACGGTTTTACGCTTCGGGCGTTTATAAATGTTCCAAACCATATAGCAGAATGCCTTAAACGGTCTGCAAGGTTCCTGCCAGCACCGGAAGACCGCTGCGGGAATCGTAAATGAACCAGAGAAACGGTCGGTTCAGAATGACGGAGTATTCCGGTGCGCCGGATTCCTCACCGGCAAGATTCAGGGAGAAGGATGCACTTGTTCCGTTCTGATCAACGGAGAGCTTCAAGTGCTGAACAGCACGGCTGAGATGCATTTTTCCATCGGTGATACCGGAAAAGTCCGCAGCATCCGGATCGTATGCCTTTCGGATTTTCATATTGCTGAAAACGGACGCAAGATCCGTTTTTGCATCAAATGAAAACACCGGGATCGAAGTATACATTTCGGTCTCTTTCCCGCTGCGGAGTGTTTGCTGTAAATCCTCTGACGTCAGCTGGGCGATGTAATCTTCCAGAGTCATATCAAGCGGCATCAGTGCTGCAAAGCTGTAACGGCGATCGGCATAACTGCGCATGAATCCGACGGCTTTTTCTCCGTCACGGAGATAGGCTGCCGGATCCTCATTTTTTGTCAGGAACGGCGTTGACCGCTGCTGACCGTCTGCCTGATAGAACAGCGTATTACGGACCTCATTATCAGCATAGGGCTCCTGCCACTTGGCATCGAATACTGCGGCCGTCAGGAAATCTGTTGCTTCATCTGCGGTCAGCTCCGGAATCAGATCCGTGATCTCAGCATTGGTATGCTCGCTGATCCATTGGTTCATATCGTTCTTTGTGCTGTCATCGAACGGTGCAGAATAAATATCCATTGCACCTGCAATCTTTTGCAGATAATCCGCCTTCGGTTCGGTCATCCGGTCTGCCCGGAACCAGAACGACAGCGCAGACTGCATGACATCCTGCTCCTCGGTACTGTAAACACCGTAAAGACCGGAAAAGACATCATTCGCATCCATGCCGCCGAAGGCCTGTTCAATCTCAGTACGCGTCTCACCGGCTGCACCGATGCCGTATGCCGCAATACCGAGTGCATTGAGCAGCGGAGCAAATGCGAGGTTTTTACCGGGATGTCCTGAATTTGCCGCCTGCAATAATTTGCAGGTAAAGTGATACTGCGCAGAGACTGTCTCGGCTGTCAGCGATTCAGACGGTGCTGCGGGGGTGAGATCTGCGCTGAGATCCGTTGTCTGCTTGTTGTAGCCGCTTCCGCAGCCGGTGAGCAGCAGTGCTGCGCCAAGTACAGCAGTCATTCTTTTTTTCATAAGTTACACCTCGAAATTGTTCTTCCATATTTTAGCAGAGTCATTCGTATTCTGATTGTCCCAAACAATCAGAATAACCGATACGAAATTGATCTCCGGGACTGATTCTTCCAATATAGTATAACATATTAACCGAGAAATTTCAACCCTCACTGCGAAAATACGATGCTTTCGGGCGTTTTCAGCGATGGGCATATCACTTTGGTCAACATTCGGTCAACTTTTACGATACTTCAAGATACAGGAAGATAGGCTTCATGAAACTTGACATATCCGGTCACTACGCTTCACGCTTTGGCATTTTCGGCATTGCTTTCGTAACCGCCTCACAGCAGTGCAGATCGTTCTTCTTAAGTGTGTGTGTAAATTCTCAGTGTCACATCAGGACGTGCATGACCTGCTCTCTTAGCTGCGTCTGCAATACTGATGCCTGCCTGAAGCTGCAAGCTCACCGATGTATGGCGGAACATATGCGGATGTAATGCACCTTTCCCTGTGTTACCAGCTTGCGGACGGTATGCTCAGACAGTCCCTTTACAGCCTCGGTACACTCCTTAATGGTGAGCATTTCCATAGGCTGAACTTTATGCTGCTTTTCGGCAGACTTGTCCTCAACGAGCTCAGTCAGAAAGAGCGGTTATGCCGATTCAAAAAGAAATGATAAATCGACATTAAACCAACGCATAGTCTTTTTGAGTCGTCCGATTTTCGACACTTTGCAACCTCTGTCAAATATTTTAGGCCGTCTTGAACCCAAATATCCAATTCGTCAGGAGTGAGTCCTCGTAATTTGTCGACAAAAGTTATCCACAGTGAACTGCAGATGTTTATGAGTGAAACATAGTCTTCGCAAAGCGGTAATCTTGATAGATCATGTTCCATAAAAAAAAAAATTACTAGTAAAATACTTTTTTTTTTACGAAAAAAAAAA
>CAMOOV010000162.1 GCA_946621745.1 uncultured Ruminococcus sp. | reverse complement strand
TTGGGGCGGAGCCCCAATATAAATCCGTCGGAGACACTGCTAAATCCCGGTTTGTTTAGCTGCGCAATTCTTAAAATGGACTAATTGAAAGAGGGAAGAAACCGTTCAGGCTTCTTCCCTCATTTTTATGCGGTTGAATTGTGTTTATTTGACATCGTGCTTATTGAAAGCCGTGACTGTCAGCGGGACGAAAATGCAGATAATGACCACTGAAACGATGAGCGCATTGGAGATCGTAAACTGCTCCGCGGTCAGCATCCGGTCGGGCGCGTAATTGGAGACCGAAAAATCGCTGCTCACATTGATCAGTTTACCGATTGCTAAATCCAGTCCGAAATAGCCCGTAGCCAGCACACCGGTACTCACGATCACGCCGAAAACGGTAGCCAGCGTCTTTGCATGGAGACCGGCCGTGATGAACAGCACGATCGAGAGGATCGCCTGAAGCAGCAGCCAGCGGACAAAGAATGTCGCAATGCTGGCGCCGATGTGATCGGACGCAAAGACCAGCTTATGGACAATGCATTCACCAATGGTCTGACCGAGCAGACCTGCAAGCAGGAAGCAGAAATTGGCAATGCCGATGACGACAAACTTCGCAATAATGGTATAGCCCTTTTTCGGAAGCTGTCCGGCAATATTCTTGATATAGCCGTTTGCGAGATCGGCATAGGCAAAGTGGATCATGCTGATCATGATAAACACAAGGAGCAGGGAATAATAGAGCGGCACAGAGACCAGACTCCAGAAATTCGTCGTCGTGACGCTGATTGTCTCAGCGGCCTCGGCATTGCCAATCGCCATGAGGAGCTTTTTTGCCAGCTGTCCGACCGGTGCGATTGCAAAGGAGAGAATGAATACCAGCAGGAGATTCACATAAAAGGATGCCGATCTTGACAGCCGGTAAAGCTCCATTTTAATTACATTACCCATTATGATTACCTCCCGTAACAGACAGATAGTAGTCCTCCAGCGAGACATTGTTGACATACAGCTCATCGAGATCGAGACCTGCTTCCACGATCAGCCTTGCCATTTTTGCACTCTCAGACAGATGCTCGGAAACGCGGATCTTCATGTCATTGTCAAGGCCGACATTCCCGAAGCCGTTCTTGGAAAGGAGGTTCATTGCAGCCTCATTGTTGTTTGTCTGAATACGGATATACTGACCGCAGCGCTCGTGCAGTTCATCAACGGAGAACTCATCGAGCAGCTTGCCCTCATGGATGATGCCGTAGCGGTCGGCGAGCTTGCCGAGCTCATCGAGGATGTGGCTGGAGATCATAATTGTAATGCCCATTTCCTTGCAGAGCTTTTCGAGCGTGTGACGAACCTCAACAATACCCTGCGGATCGAGACCGTTGATCGGCTCATCGAGGATAATAATTTTCGGATCGCCGACGAGTGCGAGTGCGATGCCGAGACGCTGACGCATACCGAGCGAGAACGAGCCTGCACCCTTTTTCGCAGAGACATTTTCAAGGCCGACTGTTTTCAGCAGACGGTCAACATATTTCTGAGGGTCAACGCCCATCGCAATACATTTGATCTTGAGATTTTCCTGCGCCGACAGCTCCGGATAAAGGCCGGGGCTTTCAATCAGCACACCGACATTGTGCATTTCCCTGCGCATTTCCGCGCCCTTTTTGCCGAACAGCGAATAGCTGCCGGAGGTCTGCGTGGAAAGGCCGCTGATGATGCGCATGATCGTGGTTTTGCCGGCACCGTTCCGGCCGATCAGACCGTAGATCTCACCCTCAGCAATATGCAGGCTGATATCCCTGATCGCATCCTTTCCGGAATAAGTCTTTGTCAGGTGCTCTGTTTCCAAAATAAAGCCCATAACTACCTCCATGTATAAAATGAATGGATTTGAATACTTATTATAGCACATCCGACAAAAAATGTCAATTATCCTTTTTGTCGGCAGGGCCGACAGCCGTTTCCCTCCGGCACCGTTTCGCGGAGCATAACAGGTTCGTCGCTGTTACGGCGCTGATCGCGCCTATTTTACGGTCTGGGGAAGTCTTATTCTGCGCCCATCCGCGCCCGGAGAACTTTAGGAAACGGCTCCGGCACTGCCGGCGGGCACTGCCCGGCGACAGAATCAGACCGCACGGAGGAAATGAAATTTATCCGAATCCATTGCACTTTTCATTCAGATATGATATAATAAAGAAAAAACCCGCTGCGGCGGTAAGGAGCAAAGTAAAATGGCAAAATCAAAAACACGCAATCAGAAAACGAACGGTGCAAACCGGCAGCAGCGCCGCGCCGAGGAACGCACACCGCAAAAAAAATCGTCGGGCAAGCCCATGTGGCTCCGTATCCTCATCATCGTCATCATGGCGGTTATGGTGCTGGGCTTTTTCCTTGTCCCGCTGCTCAGCACAGTCGGAAACTGACACGGAGGAATGCATCATGATACAATCTGCACAGAAAAACGAGATCATGCCCGTCATCTGCCCGCACTGCAATATCCCGATGATCCGCGTCAAGGTCGAGACATGGGCGCCGACCAATATCCTGCTCAAGCAGCTTCAGAAGATCGCCGATCATGCCGGTGTCCGCATCTATCACTGCAAGAGCTGCGGCAAGGTCGAATTTTTCCGTAACTGCTGAAAAAATCCGGATATCAGAGGTTCATCCTCTGCATATATATTTTGAAAAAAGGAGCGAATGCAGCATGAAATTCTATGAATGTAAGGAATGCGGCAAAATCATTGCCGTACAGGACGGCGAGCAGGTCGATCTGACCGGCAAGGAGGAGATCACCGTCAACACGGTCGATGCCGCAAGAGAGAAGCATCTGCCGGTCATCTCCCGCGAGGGACAGACGGTCACGGTCACGGTCGGCGAGGTGCTGCATCCGATGACCGAGAATCACTACATCGCATGGATCCTGCTGGAGACGAAAAACGGCACCGAGCGTCATGAGCTGACCGCTGCCGATGAGCCCGCAGCGCAGTTCTTTGTCGATGAGGATGACGAGGTCATCGCGGCATATGAATACTGCACGCTGCACGGCATCTGGAAAACGGAAGCCTGAATGCGGCAGGATCCGGCCTGCGAAAAGCACGGATACAAAAAACAGAAGCCGGCACTGCCGGAAAAGGAGAATCTATGAAAAAACTGGGATTTGGTTTTATGCGTCTGCCGCTGCTGGACGGCGGCGATCCTGTTTCTTTCGATAAGGAGCAGATCTGCAAAATGGTCGATGCCTATCTCGATGCGGGCTTTGATTATTTTGATACAGCCTATATGTATCACAACGGACAATCCGAGCTGATGCTGCGGGAAGCGCTGGTCGAGCGGCATCCGCGGGAATCCTTCCGCGCTGCCGATAAGCTGCCGACCATGTCGCTGAATGTCAAAGAGGATATGCAGCGCATCTTTGAAGAGCAGCTCAGCAAGACCGGCCTTACCTATTTCGACAATTATCTGCTGCACTGCCTGAACACCGAATACTACAAGACCGCTGAGCGGCTCGATGCATTCGGCTTTATTCAGAAGCAGAAGGAGCTCGGGAAGATCCGCCGGATCGGATTCTCATTCCACGATTCCGCTGCGCTGCTTGATGAGATCCTCACGGCACATCCGGAGGTCGAATTCGTGCAGCTCCAGATCAATTATCTGGACTGGGAGAGCGAGAGCGTGCAGTCCCGCCTCTGCTATGAGACCGCCGTCCGGCACGGCAAAAAGGTCATCGTCATGGAGCCGGTCAAGGGCGGCCGCCTTGCATCCGTTCCGCCGCTCGCGGAATCCATGATGCGCGAACACGCACCGAAGATGTCGCCGGCATCGTGGGCGATCCGCTTTGCTGCAACGCTGCCGGAGGTCGAAACGGTTCTGAGCGGCATGAGCAGTCTGCCGCAGCTTCTTGACAATATCGGCTATATGCAGGATTTTGTTCCGCTGACGGACGAAGAAAAGGCAATCTGCTTCCGCGTCCGCGATATCCTCAATCATGAAATCGAGATCGCCTGTACCGGCTGCTCCTACTGCACGGAGGGATGTCCGATGTCCGTGCCGATCCCGAAATATTTCTCGCTGTATAACGACAAGGGTGAACAGGCGGAATATGATGCGCTGGCGGCGGAAAACGGCAAAGCATCCGACTGCATCGGCTGCGGCCAGTGCGAGGGCAGCTGTCCGCAGAAGCTCCCGATCATCGGCTATTTGCAGCGCGTCGCAGAAAAATACGAAAAGGACTGACATATGGAGCTGAAAACGATCACCGCGCCGGAGCTGCTGGCGGCAGTGCAGAGCGGAAAGCTGTTCTTCTCGAAGCTGAAGCGGCATCCGGAGCAGGCATCTGTTTTCCGGAAATACGGCGGCCCCGAAAAGACGGCGGAGCTGATCCGGAAGGGCAGCAGCGATGTGTTTTTCGATAACCGCGCACTCTGCATGACAAATGAATATCTGATTGACCGCAATGCGCCGGAGACCTTTCTGCTGCTGCAAGATGCGCTCGCAGCCTACGGCGAGATGCGCGGCGGCGGGGAATATCTGATCGTACATGACTGCTGGGGCGAGCAGCTCCGCTATCCGTTCTCGGTCGGGCAGAAGCAGGTGTTCAGGCTGAGCATTCTGACCGACAAGATCAGACGCGCCGCGCCGGACTGCCGGACATCGCACCGCCCGGAGGATCTCGAATATGTGCGGAAGCATACCGTTCCGCTTGAGGAGTGAGGAATACAGAATATGCAGATGCAAAGCATCACCGGAAATGACATTGTCAAGTCGATCTCCAAAAAGAACCGCCGCGGCATCGTCTGGTGCATTGTCGGCATCATTGCCGCGGCTGCCGTGATGGCGGCGGGACTGATGCTCATACTCGAAAACGGCAGGGTGTTCAACGGCGTTCTGATGATCGCCGCTTCCATACTCGGCGCATACTTCGCATTGTGTTACATCTCTGTCCTGAACAAAAAGCGCATGGATCCGGAGCATTGCGAGCTGTTCCGCAAATTCGGTACGCCGGACAGCATCGCGCAGACGATCGCACGGGAATCCGGCGAACCCCTGCATGATGCAAAGGGCGTATTGGTCTGCGATTCGTTCATCATGCGGAAGAATGACTTTGAGAGCTATATTCCGCTGAAAGAAGCGCTTGCCGTCTACCGCAGTGAACACCGTACAAACGGCATACCGGATGCGGTATATCTTGTCGTGACGGACAGCTACGGCAAGGCACAGCAGTATCCGTTCCGGTTCGGAAAAGCGGGCAAAGAAACAATGGCGCGGATCATGGAGCATATCTCACAGAAGGCGCCGGACTGCGTATTCGGCTATTCACGGGAGGTACTGAACTATATCAGTCAGAACCGCAAAACGCTATCATAACAAAACACGCCGCTGCACGCGGCGTGTTTTTGTTTACCGGACGCTGCCGCGTCCCCGGCTCCGCGCCGCTGCTGCCGACAGCAGCCGTTTCACCTGCTCCGGCGTATTCATCGCCGAGGGAGAAAAGCGCACTGTTCCGTTGGGCGTACCGAGCGTCTGATGCGCAAGCGGCGCACACTGCAATCCCGCACGCAGACAGAAGCCCTTTTCCGCGAGCCGCGCCGCGGTATCGTCCGGCAGCTCATCGGGCAGCGCAAAGGACACAACCGGCACATAGTTTGCCTTCGGATCGCGGTAAACCACCGCACCGGGGATCCGCCGCAGCCCCGCGATCAGCATATCACAGAGCGCCGCTTCATGCTTTGCAATACCCGCAGCCCCGCGCTGCACAATCCACTGCATTCCCGCATCAAGCGCCGCAATGCCGGGAACATTGACCGTTCCCGCTTCGAGCGCTTCCGGCAGCTCGCCGGGCTGCTGCAAGGAAGCGGACTGCGTACCGGTACCGCCCTGCATCAGCGGCCGCAGCGGGACAGTGCCGTCCGAGATCAGCATACCGGTTCCCATAAGCCCGTAAAGCCCCTTGTGTCCGGCGGTGCAGAGCAGTTGAATGCCGTCCTGCATGGTCACGGGCAGGATGCCGCAGCCCTGTGCGCCGTCCGCGATAAAGATGAGCCCTTTTTCGCGGCAGAGCACACCAATCTCACGGTAGGGCATGATCTGACCGGTAACATTTCCGGCGAGCGTGCAGATGATTGCCCTTGTCTGGGGCCGGATGCGGGCACGGAAGGCTGCGACAGTCTCCGCATCATCCGCGCTGACCGGCGCAACGCTGTAGCTGATGAGCCCCGCCTCTGCCATTGCCGCGACAGGCCTTGCGACGGAATTATGCTCCATCCCGCTGATGATGACATGGTCGCCCTTTCGGAGCGCGCCGCGGATTGCGAGATTGAGGGCGTGCGTGCAGTTCATCGTAAATACGACATTTTCCGGCTCTGCACCGAACAGTGCAGCCGCAGTTTCCCGCGCATGATAGACTGTCTCTCCCGCCCGCCGCGAGAGGATATGGCCGCCGCGTCCGGGATTGCCGCCGGCAGAGTGCACGGCATTCTGAAAAGCACGCAGCACCGCCGGCGGCTTGGGGTAGGTCGTGGCGGCATTATCAAAATAGACCGGATTCTGCACCGGCGGTCAGCTCCTTTCTCAGATCAGCTGATAGGCAATGCCGTGGGCGGTCAGCAGGCTCGTCACGGCGTCCGCATTGCCGGAAACGCGGAAGCGGTAGGAGCATCCGTTTTTGCCGGTCATCTTGTTGACATGAAACGGGTAGCGATAGCGGCTGAGCAGGCGCTGTGTTTTCTCTGCGAGCGTCTCCGATGCCACTGTAAAATAAACATCCATAGCTGTCACCTCCTGCATTATGATATGCCGTATCGACAAAATCTGCCACCTGTCGGGTCGGCAGGGCCGACAGCCGGTCGGCAGTGCCGACAGCCGTTATGCTAAAGGCACGGTCGCGCTCACTGTTCCAATTCACCGAATACACGCTGCTGTTCGCAGCTTCTGTCAAGTGACCGATTGCGCACCGGGAGCATACCCCGCGAACGGCGTACCTGCTGCGCGCACGGTACAAGTGCAGCC
>CAMOOV010000161.1 GCA_946621745.1 uncultured Ruminococcus sp. | reverse complement strand
GGACTGGATGATCCCGGCATCGGCCCGGAGCACGCGCATCTGCATGATACCGGCAGAGCGGAATATGTCGCCGTTACGGATGATGAAGCGGTCAATGCGTTTGAATATCTCTCGCGGACGGAGGGCATCATTCCGGCGATCGAATCCGCGCACGCTGTTGCCCATGCGATGAAGATTGCACCGCAGATGGCAAAGAATCAGATCATCGTCATCACGATCTCCGGCCGCGGCGACAAGGACTGCGCGGCAATCGCACGCTACAGAGGGGAGGATATTCATGAGTAAGATCAGGGACGCTTTCCGCAATGGAAAGGCATTCATTCCGTTTATCACCTGCGGCGACCCCGACCTCGAAACGACGGGAAAGATCGTCCGCGAAATGGAAGCCGCCGGTGCGGATCTCATCGAGCTGGGCATTCCGTTCTCCGATCCGACCGCAGAGGGGCCGGTCATTCAGGGTGCCAATATCCGCGCACTGGCAGGCGGTGTCACGACCGACCGCATTTTCGATTTCGTGCGGGAGCTGCGGCAGGATGTCCGCGTACCGCTCGTGTTCATGACCTATGCGAATGTGGTGTTCTCCTACGGCATCGAGCGCTTTGCGCAGAAATGCGCGGAGACCGGCATTGACGGCATCATTCTGCCGGATGTGCCGCATGAGGAGAAGGAGGAATTTGCACCGGCCTGCCGTGCCTGCGGGATCGACTTCATCTCGCTGATCGCACCGACCTCCGAAAACCGCATTGCCGAGATCGCAAAGGATGCGGAAGGATTTCTATATGTGGTATCGAGTCTCGGCGTGACGGGCGTGCGCAGTGAGATCCGCACCGATCTTGCGGCGATGACCGCGCAGATCCGTGCCAATACCGATATCCCGTGCGCGATCGGCTTCGGCATCTCGACACCGGAGCAGGCTGCTGCAATGGCAGCAGCAGCAGACGGCGTGATCGTCGGCTCGGCGATTGTCCGGCGAATCGGAGAGCTGGGCAGAGATGCAGCACCGGCCGTCAGGGAATATGTGCGCAGCATGAAGAATGCCATTCGGTAAAATGCACAAATGGCGCGGCACGGCATTCGGTATATCAAATAAATTTTCTTGAGGGACTATACAAATCGAAAAAAATATTGTATAATAGAGAAAGTACATGACCGAATCTGCTTGTCCTGAAAGGAGGATACACAATGAGTATTCCTGTAAACCGTTCCGCGCCGCGCTTCTGGCTGCTGTATTTTGCCGTACATTTCAGCTTTCTGCTGGTGATCTTGTTTGTATTCCGTCTGCTCTGGTCAAAGGCAACCGGTCATACCGATACCTTCCAGATCGGAGAGATCGCGTTTGAATCGCTGGTCTATGCGGTTCTGATTACGGCTGTCAAGGGAATCCAGAATCACATCGTCACCAAGCGCAGGAAGAAAGAAACGGCAGATCATCAATGAAGCAATCCATTCAGGCGTACAGATACCGGAAGGATATCTGTACGCCTTTGATTTCCGGACAGCGGACGATTGCAGGGAAGCCGGATCGGCAGTCAGTAAACGCTGCTTGATTTCTGATGACCATATCACACCGGATTGTGGAAACACACAGTTTTCTTTTCGCAGGCTCCGCAAGATTCCGGCGATTCCTCCGAAATTGTGTCCCTGATACGGAAAACTGTCCGCCGGATATTGACAAAACTTTCACAATGTGCTATAATATCGACAATGAAATGAACAAAGGCGTTCATTCGGATACACGGGATTCGTGTCTCTGAATGGGCGCCCTTTTTGTTTGCAAGGAGGAATTTGAGATGATCCCACTGGAAGGGCAGGTACGCATTCCGTCGGGCTGTGCGGTCTCCGCGATGATCTCCCGTGACGGCAGACGCATGAACGGCGAAAGCATCATTGAAAGCATGGTACCGATGCACGACCGCTCCAACGGTCTCGGCGGCGGCTTTGCGGCCTACGGCATTTATCCGGAATACAAGGATTTCTATGCGCTGCACATCTTCTTCAATGACCGGCAATGTCAGAGCGAATGTATGACGCTGCTGCGCGAGTATTTCGAGATCGTGCAGGACGAGCATATCAAGGTGCGGAAGATGCCGCAGATCACCGATGAGCCGATCATCCGGCGCGTCTTCGTTTCGCCGATGCAGTCCGTCCTGCGGCATTTGCAGATCGACGAAAAGGAGCTTGTCGTCCGCATCGTCAACCGCATCAATGCGCAGCTCGACGGCAGCTATGTCTTTTCCTGCGGCAAGAATATGGGCGCATTCAAGGCGGTCGGCTTTCCGGAGGATGTCGGCAGATATTACCGGCTCGAAGAATATGAAGCCTACTGCTGGACGGCGCACGGCAGATATCCGACGAATACGCCGGGCTGGTGGGGCGGTGCGCATCCGTTCTGTATGCTCGATTATTCGATCGTCCACAACGGCGAGATCTCGTCCTATGACGCGAACCGCCGCTTCATCGAAATGTACGGCTACAAATGTACCCTGCAAACCGATACCGAGGTCATCACCTATATCGCGGATTATCTGCTGCGGCGGCAGGGACTGACGCTCGAAGAAACAGCTGCGGTCATCGCTGCGCCGTTCTGGTCAACGATCGACGCAAAGCCCGAAGCCGAAAAGCAGATGTATACCTATCTGCGGAATGTCTTTCCGAGCCTGCTGGTCACGGGGCCGTTCTCGATCATCCTCGGCTTTGAGGGCGGACTCATGGCGCTCAACGACCGCCTGAAGCTGCGGTCAATGGTCGTCGGCGAGCAGGGCGATATGGTCTATATCGCGAGCGAGGAGGCCGCGATCCGCGTCATGGCGCCGGATATTCAGAATATCTGGTCGCCCGCCGGCGGTGAGCCGGTCATTGTTCGGGTAAAGGAGGGAGCGTTTTGAATTTCTATCCGGAATTTGAAGTCGTGCGCAATGACAGCCGCTGCATCCGCTGCCGTGTGTGCGAGCGGCAGTGCGCCAATGAAGTGCATTGGTATGATGAGGACGGCAAGGTCATGCTTTCCGATGAATCGAAATGCGTCAACTGTCAGCGCTGCGTGACGCTCTGCCCGACAAGGGCGCTCAAGATCGTCAAGAGCGACTGCCGCCTGCGCGAGAATGCAAATTACTCCGATCAGACGATCAAGGAGATCTACCGGCAGGCGGAGACCGGCGGTGTGCTGCTTTCGTCGATGGGCAATCCGAATCCGCTGCCGGTCTACTGGGATAAAATTCTCATCAATGCATCGCAGGTCACGAATCCGCCGATCGACCCGCTGCGTGAGCCGATGGAAACGCGTGTCTTCCTCGGCAAAAAACCGGAGCGCATCACGCGCAATCCCGACGGGACACTGGACACAAGGCTTGCGCCGCAGCTGACGCTCAGTATGCCGGTGATGTTCTCCGCGATGAGCTACGGCTCGATCAGCTACAATGCCCACGCGAGCCTTGCAAGAGCCGCCGAAGCGCTCGGCATCTGCTACAACACCGGCGAGGGCGGTCTGCATGAGGATTTCTACCGGTACGGCAAAAATACGATCGTGCAGGTCGCATCCGGCAGATTCGGCGTACATAAGGACTATCTCGAAGCGGGTGCTGCGATCGAGATCAAAATGGGACAGGGCGCAAAGCCCGGCATCGGCGGTCATCTGCCCGGTACAAAGGCGGTCGGCGATGTCTCCAAAACGCGCATGATCCCGGAGGGGAGCGACGCGATCTCCCCTGCCCCGCATCACGATATCTATTCGATCGAGGATCTGCGGCAGCTCGTCTTCTCGCTGAAGGAGGCGACCGAATACCGTCTGCCGGTCATCGTCAAGGTCGCGGCAGTGCATAACATTGCGGCGATCGCAAGCGGCATTGCGCGCTCCGGCGCGGATATCATCGCGATCGACGGCTTCCGCGGCGGCACAGGCGCAGCGCCGACCCGCATCCGCGACAATGTCGGCATCCCGATCGAGCTGGCGCTGGCTGCTGTGGATAAGCGCCTGCGCGATGAGGGCATCCGCAACAATGTTTCGATCGTCTGCGGCGGCTCGGTGCGGTCTGCGGCGGATGTGGTCAAGGCGATCGCGCTCGGCGCAGATGCCTGCTATATCGCGACAGCGGCCTGTCTCGCAATGGGATGTCATCTCTGCCGGAGCTGCCATACCGGAAAATGCAACTGGGGCATTGCGACACAGCGCCCCGATCTGGTCAGGCGTCTGAATCCGGATATCGGCTCGCAGCGGCTCATCAATCTCATGGATGCGTGGCGGCATGAGATCAAGGAGCTGATGGGCGGCATGGGCATCAATTCGATCGAAGCACTGCGCGGAAACCGTCTGATGCTGCGAGGTGTCGGACTGACCGAAAAGGAGCTTGCAATTCTCGGCATCTCTCATGCAGGCGAATAAAGCGGGGGCGTGAAGTATGAAACGAATCTATGTGAAAGAGCAGTGGTGCCTCGGGTGCCATTTGTGCGAATACAACTGTGCATTTGCCAATTCCGGCATGACGGATATGGTCAAGGCGCTGCGCGGGAAGCAGATCTATCCGCGCATTCAGGTCGAGACCGGCGCGGACGGCGTGACCTATGCGGTCTCCTGCCGGCACTGCACCGATCCGCTCTGCGTGAAAAGCTGCATTGCGGGCGCACTCTCCAAAAAGGACGGCGTGATTGAGATCGACCATGAAAAATGCGTCGGCTGCCTGACCTGCGTGCTGGTCTGTCCCTATGGCGCGGTCATTGAGGACGGCAGCGGCGTCGCGCAGAAATGCGAGCTTTGCATGAAGAATTCATGCGGCGCACCGGCCTGCGTCAAGGGATGTCCGAACGGCGCGATCGTTTATGAGGAGCGGGGTGAAGCGGAATGAAGTGTTATGTTATCATTGGGAATGGACGGGCAGTGCCCGCTTCCGTAATGAATCGCATCCGTTCCTGCCGCCAATTCAGAGGTGATTGTTTATGAAGCGTTATGTTATCATTGACAACGGACGGGCAATGCCCGCTTCCATTATGAATCGCATCCGTTTCTGCCGCCAATTCAGAGGTGATTGTTTATGAAGCGTTATGTTATCATTGGCAACGGTACGGCGGCTGCCGGCTGCATCGAAGGCATCCGTTCCGCCGATGCAGAGGGCAGCATCACGGTGATCTCTGCGGAGAACCATCCGGTCTACTGCCGCCCGCTGATCTCCTATTATCTGGAAAAGAAAACCGATCTGCGGCGTATGCATTACCGTGCGGATTCGTTCTATGCGGACAATCATGCGGATGTCAGATACGGGATACAGGCGAGCGGAATCGACGCAGATGCGAAGGAAATCATGCTGGATAACGGCGGGAAGCTGCCGTATGACGCGCTCTGTGTCTGCACAGGGTCTGCGCCGTTTATCCCGCCGATGCAGGGGCTTGAAACGGTACAGAACAAATTCCCGTTCATGACGATCGACGATGCGCTTGCACTCGAAAAGGCCGTCACGCCGGAGAGCCGCGTGCTGATCGTCGGCGCGGGACTGATCGGCCTGAAATGTGCGGAGGGTCTGCACGGGCGCGTGCAGCAGATCACGGTCTGCGATCTTGCGCCGCGTGTGCTGTCGTCGATCCTCGATGACAAATGCGCCGCGATGATGCAGAAGCATCTCGAAGCAAACGGCATCCGCTTCCTGCTCGGCACGAGCGCGCAGTCATTCAGCGGACACAGTGTCGTCATGCAGAACGGCGAGACCGTGGATTTTGATGTGCTGGTGCTGGCGGTCGGTGTCCGTGCGAATACGGCGATCGTCAAAAATGCCGGCGGCAGTGTCAACCGCGGCATTCTCGTTGATGACGCTTGCAGGACGAGCCTGCCGGATGTGTACGCGGCGGGCGACTGCACCGAGTATCACGATATCTCGTCCGGTTCGGTCAGAGTCATGGCGCTGATGCCGAATGCGTATATGCAGGGGCATACCGCGGGCGTCAATATGGCGGGCGGCGCGGCACAGTTTGACAATGCGATCCCGATGAACTCAATCGGCTTTTTCGGGCTGCACTGTCACACCGCAGGCTCTCAGCCGGAGGGCTGCGAAATGTACGAAGAAGCAGACGATTCCCATATCAAGCGGCTCTTTGTCAGGGACGGCAGACTGGTCGGCTTCATGCTGATCGGCCATATGCACCGGACAGGCATTTATACCGCGCTGATCCGGAACCGGACGCCGCTTTCGGAGGTCGATTTTGCGCGGCTGAAGATCGAGCCGCAGCTTGCGGCAATGAGTGCGGAATACCGGGATCATGTGCTGAAGGGAGCGGTCTGAATGGAACTGAATGTATCACAAATGGGATTTTCAGAGGTCAATGAACAGATGCGGCAGACCGCCGACAGCGAGATCACGCTGTCGGGCTGCATCGGGCAGCGGTTTCTGGCGGCCGGCACCTCCGGCAAATATGTGCGCATCCACGGCATCGCGGGCAACGCGCTCGGCGCCTATCTCAACGGCTCGGTGATCGAGACCTTCGGCAATGCGCAGGACGCGGTCGGCGATACGATGAACGGCGGCGAGATCATCGTTCACGGCAGCATCGGCGATGCGGCGGGCTATGCGATGCGCGGCGGAAAGATCTTTGTGCAGGGCAATGCGGGCTACCGCGCCGGCATTCACATGAAGGCCTATCAGGACAAGGTTCCGGTCATGGTAATCGGCGGCAGGACAGGCAGCTTTCTCGGTGAATATCAGGCGGGCGGCATCATCGTTGTGCTGGGACTTTCCGGCGGCGAGCGCCCGATCGTCAGCAATTTCCCCTGCACCGGAATGCACGGCGGAAAGCTGTTCCTGCGCTCGGAATGCGCCGGCATCCACTTCCCGCATCAGGTGCATCACCGCATCGCATCCGCAGAGGAGCTTGCGGAGATCCGCAGCTATGTCGAGGAATACTGTGCGCATTTCGGCGGCAGTGCCGATGAGATCCTGAATGTGCCCTTTACGCTGGTCACACCGGACAGCGGCAATCCCTATAAGCAGATGAATGTTGCAAACTGAGGTGCGCAGGATGACGAAATATATTTTTGTGACGGGCGGTGTTGTGTCGG
>CAMOOV010000160.1 GCA_946621745.1 uncultured Ruminococcus sp. | reverse complement strand
TACGCTTGCGGAACAGGCGCGGGCGCATCCGGTCAGGATCTTCATTTCACAGTTCACCGATATCATGGTGCTGATTCTGCTTGCGGCAGCAGTCGTTTCATGGCTGCTCGGCGAATATGCGGATGCGGTGACAATCGCAGTCATTGTCGTGCTGAATGCTATACTGGGATTCGTACAGGAATACAAGACCGAACAGACCTTGCTTGCGCTGCGCAATATGACTGCGCCGACGGCAAAAGTCCGGCGGGACGGCCGGCTCATGACAATCCCGGCAGAGCAGCTCGTGCCCGATGATATCATCCTGCTGGAAGCGGGTGACTGCGTTCCTGCGGATGCGCTGATTCTCACGGCGGCGCAGCTCTATGCCGAGGAGTCCATTCTCACCGGCGAATCCGATGCTGTCGAAAAGCACGCACATACGCAAAATGATCCCGCGCCCGATCATGCAGCGGGGCGCAGTGATATGCTCTATGCCGGAACATCGGTCACACGCGGCACCGCCGAAGCGCGTGTCTGCCTGATCGGAAAATCCACGCAAATGGGACAAATATCGCAAATGCTGACGGACATCGACGGCGGGCGTACACCGCTCCAGAAACGACTCGGTGAGCTTGGCAGGACGGTTGCTGTGATCTGTCTGATCGTCTGCATTGCGGTCTCGGCGGCGGGGATTATGCGCGGCGAACCGGTTTTCGATATGCTGATGACCGGCATCACCATTGCGATTGCTGCGATTCCGGAAGGACTGCCCGCAGCGGTCACGATCGCGCTGGCACTGGCTGTCCGGCGGATGCTGGCGCGGAATGCGCTCGTCAACCGTCTGCACGCGGTCGAAACACTCGGCTGTGCATCGGTCATCTGCACCGACAAAACCGGCACGATCACCGAAAATAAAATGACAGTTCAGCGCATCTCAACGCCCGATGCGGCCTACACCGTAACCGGCACGGGCTGGCAGAAAAGCGGCAGTCTGATGCAGAACGGCATTGCCTGTCCGCAGCATTCCTGCAATGCGCTGATGCCGCTGCTGCGCTGTGCAGTCCTCTGTAATCATGCGGAGATCAAGGCGGATGCGTCAGCGGAGGAATGGAGTCTCAGCGGGGATCCGACCGAAGCCGCGCTGCTGATTGCCGCCGCAAAATGCCACATAACGGCTGATGCTTTTTCGCGATATCGCGTGGTTTCCGAGATCCCGTTTGAGAGCGAGACACGCGCAATGACCGTGTTCTGCAAATCAGAAAACAGCATTCTCGCGCTGCGCAAAGGCGCGATTGATGTGATCCTGCGCGGCTGTACGCATTACCGCGCCGGCGGCGCAGATCTCCCGCTGACACCGCAGAAGCGCGCCGAGCTGGTCTGCGCGGCGGACGCAATGGCTGCCGACGCACTGCGCGTTCTGGCATTTGCGGAGCGAGCCGGATGCAGCACCGCCGATGCGCCGGAGAACATGGTTTTCCTCGGCATGATCGGAATGCTCGATCCGCCGCGGGAACAGGCAAAGCGTGCAATCGCCGACTGCACCCGTGCCGGAATCCGCGTTATTATGCTGACCGGCGACCATATCAAGACCGCCTCCGCAATCGCGAAAAAGGCGGGCATTCCTCACGCTGACCGTGCAATGACCGGTGCAGAGCTGGATGCGCTCAGCGATCAGGCACTCGCCGAAAAACTCGAACATTGTGCGGTATTCGCCCGTGTCACGCCCGCGCATAAGCTGCGGCTCGTCCGCGCCTGCCGTGCAAAGGGGCATATCGCAGCAATGACCGGCGACGGCGTAAACGATGCGCCCGCAGTCAAGGAGGCAGATATCGGCGTCGCAATGGGCAAAAACGGCACCGATGTTACGCGGCAGGCCGCCGATATCATTCTGCTCGATGACCGGTTTGATACACTGGCGGCGGCAGTTGAACAGGGACGAACGGTTTATTCAAATATCCGTAAATTCGTGCGTTATCTTCTTGCCTGCAATATCGGCGAGGTGCTGACGATGTTCGCCGGGATCCTCATGGGAATGCCGATGGTGCTGCTGCCGACACAGATTCTGCTCGTCAATTTGATGACGGACGGTCTGCCGGCGGTCGCACTCGGTCTGGAGCCGCCCGCGCCGGATATCATGCAGCAGCCGCCCCGCGCCGCAGATGAGAGCTTTTTCGCGGGCGGACTGCTCTCGCGCATTGTCTTCCGCGGCATCTTCATCGCGCTCTCGACACTCGGCTCATTCACGACTGTCCTGCGGCTGACCGGCTCTGTGGATGCGGCGCGAACCGGCGCACTCATCACGCTGATCTGCTCACAGCTGCTTCATGTATTCGAGTGCAAGCGCGAGGACGGCACACTGTTTTCCGTTCCGTATTTCTCGAACGGCAAGCTGATCCTCGCAGTGCTATGCTCTGCTGCGGTTACGCTGGCATCGGTGCAGATTCCGTTTATGCAGCGGGTATTTTCGACCGTTCCGCTCTCCCCTGCCGCATGGCTTGCTGCGCTCGGATGCAGCTTTGCGGTGCCGATTGCTGCGGCGCTGACATTCCGGCATCATACAGACCGGACAGAGTCTGTCCGAATCCCGCTTCGCTCTGCAAATCGCGGACATTGATCTCACAATACAAAAAGCGCACTGCGGCCGCAATCGCCGCAATGCGCTTTTTCGTCGTATTTTCGTTTATTTGCAGAACATCGAAAGAAAATCCGAATCTGCAAGCTCCTGCCAGCTTCCGGCAGTTCTCCGGCAGATCTGCTTCATCGCATCCCAATCCGCCGCGCCGGCATCATCGTAGAATCCGACGGTATAGAATCCCGCCGCAGCAGCCGTTTCCGCCGCATAGCGCGCATCCTCGATCACCGCCGTTTCTGCGGGCGATGTGCCGAGCGCCGCTGCCGCACGGAAATAGAGCGTCGGCGTATGCTTTCCGGCGGCATCGTCCTCCGGTGTCAGGATCACACGAAAGCAATCCCGGACACCGAGCCGCAGCAGCGCCGCTTCGACCAGCGACGGATAATTGACGGTCGCGAGTGCGCACGGAATCCCCATATCCGCCAGCGTTTTGAGATAATCCGCCGCGCCGGGCTTGAGCTGCAAATGCAGCCGGTATTCCTCCGCCGCGATTTCCTCAACACGCCGCTTGACATCCTCCGGCGTCATCGGCAGGGAAAACCGCTCCACAAAATATGCTGAGGAGCGGTCAACTGTCATTTTCTTCACGATCTCCGAAATATCCGCCGGCGGCTCGATCCCGTTCTCACGCAGAAAACGCAGATCCAACTCATGCCACATCTGCATGGAGTCCAGCAGCGTCCCGTCCATATCGAAGATCACGCTTCTGAGCATCTGCATGGTGCCCTCACATCTCGCTGCGGTTGACGAGCGCACGGTTGAGCGTCACCTCGTCCGTATACTCGATCACGCCGCCGACGGGCAGACCGAATGCGAGCCGCGTCACCTTGACGCCGAGCGGCTTGCAGAGCCTTGACAGATACATCGCGGTCGCTTCGCCCTCCACGCTCGGATTCGTCGCCATGATCAGCTCCTCAACACCGCCTTCCTGAATGCGGCTGAGCAGCTGTGCGATCCGGAGCTGATCGGCGCCGATGCCGTCCAGCGGCGAGATCAGACCGTGCAGCACATGATAAAGCCCCTGATACTCATGCGTCCGCTCGATCGCGGCAACATCCTTCGGCCCCTCGACCACACAGATCGTCGATCGGTCGCGCTTCGGATTGCCGCAGATGCTGCAAACCTCCTGCTCGGTCAGATTCTGGCAGACCGGACAGTCGTGGATCTGATGCTTCGCATTGAGGATCGCCTCGGCAAATTCGACTGCCTGCTCCTCCGGCATTTCCATGACAGAATATGCAAGGCGCTGCGCGGTTTTCATTCCGATACCGGGCAGCGCCGCAAATTTTTCAGCAAGGACAACCAAAGGCAGTGCGCTGAAATTGTCCATTCCGATCAGAACAGGCCGGGCAGAGCCACGCCGCCGGTGATCTTGCTCATCTCGTTCTCAGTGGTCTCCTCGACATTGGCGATCGCCTCATTGACAGCGCTGATGATGAGGTCCTGGAGCATTTCGATATCCTCCGGATCGACGACCTCCGGCTTGAGGGTGATCGACTGGATCGTCTTCTTGCCGGTGACGGTCACGGCAACCGCGCCGCCGCCTGCGGTCGCATCAAATGTACGCTGCTCGATGTCCTCCTGAAGTGCAGTGATCTGATCCTGCATCTTGCGCGCCTGATGGATCATAGAATTCATGTCCTGGCTGCCGCCCTGAAACTGCTTCGGTACTCTGGATTTCATAAGAATTCTCCTATCATTTTCATAATGTAATATATGATAAACTGCGGAAAATCACGCAGTATCATGCAAATTTATACGCCCGCATCCTCCTGTATTCCGGTGCGGATGCCGTCGGACTGTGCGCGCTGCATCAGGATCTCTGCGGGAGCGGTCTGATCGGCCTCCTGCTCGAGAACCTTGTAGCGGAGCTGATAGCGTGTGCCGAGAATCTGTTCTGCGGCATCCAGCAGCATGACCGCATCGGTCTGCTTGAACAGCCGCCGGAACAGCATATTCCGAACACATACCAGCAGTATATTTTTCTCTGCATAGATATACGCAGAGGAATTATTCAGCAAGCCTGCAACTGCCGGATTGATGTCGAAGAACCGTTCCAGAACAGCCGCCCAGTTTTTGACCGCGACAAACTGCTTTTCGTCGGTCTTGGCATCGACCTGCAAATTCTGCGTCGGCACATTTTTCGCCGGCGCCGGCTGCCGCCGTTTCGGCGGGGCTGCCTGCTGCACGGGAACGCCGTTTGCCTGTATCGCGGCGAGCTGCTGCTCCAGCGCGGCAATGCGGTTTGTCAGTGCCTTGATATCGCCGCTCTGCTGCTGCTGATCGGCGCAGAGGCGGATGATCGTCATTTCCAGCTCCATGCGGCGGTTGCCGGCGCGTGTCATGCGGTCACAGCACTGCCGCACCGCCGAAAGCGCACTGATAATGCCCGAAAGCGAATAGAGCGCCGCAATCGCTTTGAGCTGTTCCAGCTCCTCCGGCATGATGTCCAGCAGCGAAGCGTCATCCGGCGCCGTTTTCAGGAGCATCAGATTCCGGAGCTGCTGCGAGATCTCGTCGGCAAAGCGCGTCATGTCCTTCGACTGCTGATAGAGCAGGTCGATGCGCTCCAGCGCGGCAGATGCATTTTTCTCAGCAGCTGCGCGCAGAACCAGAAATACGGATTCCGTTCCGGCGACGCCGACCGCCTCCTCGACGGTCTCCAGCTCAACGGCATCGGAGATCGCCGCGCACTGGTCGAGCAGACTCAGCGCATCACGCATACCGCCGTCCGAGAGAACAGCGATGCGGTGGGCAGCGGCTTCGGAGACCGTAAACTGCTCATGCTCCGCGATATACCGGATGCGTCCGGCGATATCGGCGGGCAGGATGCGGCGGAAATCGAAGCGCTGGCAGCGCGAAAGGATTGTCGCGGGGACTTTATGGATCTCGGTCGTCGCAAAGACAAATTTCACATACTCCGGCGGCTCCTCGATCATCTTCAGCAGGGCATTGAATGCGCCTGCGGACATCATGTGAACCTCGTCGATGATGAACACCTTGTATTTGCAGCGAACCGGCAAAAAGCTCGCATTTTCGCGGAGATTCCGCACCTCGTCAACGCCGTTGTTCGAGGCGCCGTCGATCTCGATGATATCTGTGAGCGTACCGGCCTCGGCATCGCGGCAGATCTCGCATTCCAGACAGGGATCGCCGTTTTTCGGATTCAGGCAGTTGACAGCCTTCGCAAAGATGCGCGCACAGGTTGTCTTGCCGGTACCGCGGGAGCCGGTGAACAGATAGGCATGAGCGGTCTTGCCGCGCATGATCTGATTGCGGACGGTTCTGGTGATATGCGGCTGCGCGACGATATCCTCAAAGGACTGTGGCCGCCATTTGCGGTACAGTGCTTCATATGCGCCCATGCAGCTCACTCCTTCCGCGATCAGTTTTCCGCCGCTGACGCTGTGGATTCGTCACCCTGCGGCGCATCCGTTTTATCAGTCTGCACATCGGCAGGCGCTTTCTGCTCCGGCGCAGCTTTCTCCGGATGAATGCCGGTCTTTTTCGACCAGTCCGGATGATTTTGCAGCATGAGCTGCTTTGTCTCGGCAAAATAGGAACGGAAGCTTGCCGGTTCCTTCAGCCGGTTGATGAGTGCTTTGTAATAGTAGTCATGTGCCGTCTCGAATTCGCCCTTTTGCAGCATTGCGATCGCCATGCCGCTCAGCGCGAAGGCATAGTTCTGTTGCTCTCGGATCGAGCGCTCGAACCATTCGATCGCCTGATCGGGCTGATTCTGCCGGATATAGATGTAGCCGATATCGGTATACAGAAAAAAGAATGTGTCCGGACGGTCATGCGACAGGAGGTAATCGTAGAGCTTCAGGCTTCCCTCAAAATCGCCGCCCTCGGCACAGCTCCGCGCTTCAAAGAGCATCGCGAACGGCGCCGAAAAGCCGTTCTGCCGTGCCCTTCTGTAATACGGAACGGCATTGGACGCGCAGCCGAGCAGCTGATAGCAGCGGCCGGTATAGAAGGACAACACGCCGTCCTCGGATTCCGTCAGCTCATATTCTTTTTTGAGCTGCAAAAAAGTATCGAGCGCCTCGCGTGCATGATCATGCGCATAAAGATCGAGACCGGTGCAGAACAGCTTGTCCGACTTGCGGAAGCCGCTGAAATTTTTGCCGATGAGATGTCCGTCGGCGCGCATGGCCGCATGAACAAGATCACGGAAATGCACCACGCAGGTCGTAAAGAATGCGGTGATGTAGCAGACGATCAGGATGCGCAGATAAATTTTCGGTGTGAAATCGGCATTCTGCGGCGTACCCCTCACAATAAAAGTGCCGAGCAAAACGCCAAAAATGATGAGCGCCGGTAATCCGGCACGAAACGCAAGCTCAAGGAGCTGTTTGGTATATTTCCGGAGTCTGTCTCCCATAGCTGCCTCCGATCCGCGCCTGCGGACAAAACATAAAAATTCCGGAGCATAGGTGTGCAGGCTGACTGCGGCACGCCCAGCGATCC
>CAMOOV010000159.1 GCA_946621745.1 uncultured Ruminococcus sp. | reverse complement strand
GAAGGAATCGCGCACCATATAGAGCTTGTCATTCTGCGGACTGCCGAGACTCTGTGCCGCAATGCGGACATCGTTTTCCTCCTTGTCGCTCATGAAAACGGCAAGCTGCGCGAGCGGATCGGATACGCCCGGCGGTGTGACGATACGGAACGGATCATATTCGATCTGAAAATAATACTGTTCATCGAGGAAGCCTCCGCTCGGATAGAGCAGCTTGTCAAGGTCGCCGCGCCAGTTCGTTTTCTTCACATAATTGACGCCGTCATAGGTCTGATGCGCCGCACCGAGGGAATCCATGATCGCATTATAGCCGATCAGCGCGCCCATATAATTCCAGTGGGTATCGCGCTTGTGGTAGAGACCGAGCTGCTTCTGTTCGGTCATGATCTGCTGCATATCGACGAAATTGACGCCCGCTGCGCGGAGCGCATCGCTGATGCGGGAGAGATTGTTCTCGCCGGCCTTGCGGTAGCAGGCGGGCATATACTCGCCGTAGACCGAGGCTTTGTTCGGCATCGGCACAAATGTGAATCTGCCGCCGTTTGCACGAACCTGCTCCTGAATCAGCGAGAGCGTCACAGCGACGGCCTTGACATCGCGTTCGCTGAGCGCATTCGTGTTCATATAGTCCTTCTTTTCGTCATTGAAGAACAGCCAGCCGTCACTGCCGCAGATGACATTCGAGACCGGCGCGTGCAGCAGCTCGCCCTTGATATATCCGGCTGCGGCCAGCAGCTCCGCACGCAGCGGCAGACGGTCATTCGTATAGGATTCAAACTGCGTCGAGAAATCGTTGTTGATGCCGCCCTCCTCCTTGATCAGAGAGGGCAGGGGAGTCAGCTCACGCTTTTCGATCTCGCCGTTATCACCCGCAAAGGGCTTCAGTACGAGCGGAAGGGCGCAGACGGCGAAGAATGCCGAGATATACATGATGCGTGTCATTTTTTTCATACTGCATCCCTCCTCTCAGAAGCGGAAATAAATGAACGGATTATAGCTGCCGGAGACCAGCGACAGAATGCACAGCACAAAGATCACGAGTGAGAGCGCATAGCTGATGCCCTCGAAAAGCGCCGTGCGATTTGCGGCGGCGGCCTTTGCCTGTACGATCCGGAAGACCGGCGCGGAAAGGATGACCGCGAAGATGAACGTGATCACAAAGAGCATCGAAGCGCCGGACATGATCTCCGCATTGACTGCGGCATTGCCGCCCGCGAATGTAAACATATTGCGGATCAGCCCGAAGCCCTGCGTCAGCGTATCCGCACGGAACAGCACGAACGCCAGCACCACAACGAGCATCGTATACACATGGCCGATCGGCTTGAACCATTTCTTTTTCGTCGGGATGATCTGCCATGTTTCGAGCATCTGACAGAGACCGTGGATCATGCCCCAGACGATAAAGGTGAAGTTTGCGCCGTGCCAGAGACCGGTCAGGAAAAACACGATCAGCTTATTGACCGTCGTGCGGACATTGCCCTTGCGGTTGCCGCCGAGCGGGATATAGACATATTCCTTGAACCATGTGGAAAGGGAGATATGCCAGCGCCGCCAGAATTCCTGAATGCTGCCGGAGATGAACGGATAATTGAAGTTTTCGAGGAAGTCGAAGCCGAAGATGCAGCCGAGGCCGATCGCCATATCGCTGTAGCCGGAGAAGTCGAAGAAGATCTGGAGCGTATAGCAGACCGCGCCGAACCACGAGGGCAGCGCGCCGACCTGATCGGGCGCGTAGCTGAACACGGTGTCGGCGATCATGCCCATCTGATTCGCGATCAGCACCTTTTTGCCGAGACCGTAAATGAAGCGGTTGATGCCGCGGCTGATGCGCTCTGCGGAAAATTCGCGTTCGTCGATCTGCGCTGCGATATCCTCATAGCGGACGATCGGGCCTGCGATCAGCTGCGGGAAGAACGAGATATAGAGCAGCACGGAGAACAGATTTTTCTGCACGCATTTCTTGTTCCGGTAGACGTCGATGACATAGCTGAGTCCCTGAAATGTGAAGAACGAAATGCCGATCGGCAGACGGATCTGCGGAACGGGGATCTGCATTCCGGTGATGCTGTTCCATGTCTCCGCGAAAAAGCCGGTGTATTTATAGGCGATCAGCAGACCGATATTCAGCAGCACGGCGAGGAATACAGCGGCCTTGTCGTGTTTCTTTTTCGATGCGGCGAGACCGAACAGATAGTTGAAGATGATCGAGACGATCATGATGAGGACTGCGACCGGCTCACCGAATGCGTAGAAGATCAGGCTGGCCGCCGCGAGGATCAGGTTGCGGGCGGTTTTCTGACGGCATACGGCATAGAGCAGAAATGTCAGCGGCAGAAACAAGAATAAGAATACGACCGAACTAAAAGTCATAAAATCCCTCCCGCCGGCAGTGCCGGCCTCCGATTTATCCATAAACCGGAGTATAGTGGTGTCTCCGACGGATTTATATTGGGGCTCCACCCCAAACCCCGCCCAAGGGACATTGCCCCTTGGGAATCCCATTTCTGCTCCGTGTCAGCCCCTTCAGGGGCTGGCACGGAGCAGCAGCGGGAGTCCAGAGGGATAGTATCCCTCTGGCAGGGGTGTGGGGGCAGCGCCCCCACATAGCTTCGTTAGAAGCACCGCCAAACTTCGGTTTTGCCGGAAAAACAAAAAGCAGTTTGCGCGGTTTTTGTCGAATTCTGCTGATATATTATAATCCATTTTCGCGGAAAATGCAAGGAAATCGTGCATTCCGCTTTTTTCTTCTTTACTTTTGCATGAAAACTGCGTATTGTTCGGCTTCTTTTCGTGCTGTTTTTCGGCCGGCACCGCGATTATGAACGGCAGTTTTTGCGCTGTGACGAAAAAAACGCAGCCGGATCAGCTCCGACTGCGTTTATGCTTTTGCTTATGCCTTGAACAGTGCGCGGTAGAAGTTATAGAACAGCGGTGTGCCGACTCTGCTGTCATGGTCTGCGCCGGGAACGGATGTCCAGATATGCTCTGTTCCGTTCTGCGTGAACAGATTGTGATACTGCTCCGGGAATGTGCCGACGACGCTGTCCGCCGTGCCGCCCGCGATCATCAGCAGATAGGGCAGCTTGTCATCCGCGATCTTGAAATCGCCGTCCTTCATGCGCTGATTCGTGCCGGAGATATAGCTGCCGGCGTGATTCAGGTACATATCCTTGCCGGGGACGATGCCGGGCGCGGGCGATGCTGCTGCGACATAGCCGAACAGATCCGGCCGCTGGATGCCGATATAGAGCGACTCTCTGCCGCCCATCGAAAATCCGGCGATTGCTGTATGCTCTCTGCCGGTCATGACCGACCAGTGCTCCTTCACATAGGGCATCAGGCTTTCGGTGAGATCATAGAGGAAATTGTCGTATTCGTCCATGACCTCCTGCGTGATGCCGAAGCCCGCAGATTCGCCCTTCGGCGAGGTATACATCTGCGGGAAGATGATGATGAACGGCTCCGCTTCGCCGGATGCGATCATGTTTGATGCCATTTCGCAGACGCCCCAGCCGGCCGTCATGCTGTCCTCATTGCCGAAAACGCCGTGGTTCATGTAGAGGACATTGTACTGCTTACTCTCCGAATATCCGGCGGGAACCCAGACATTCGCGTTCTTTTCGTGACCTGCTTTTTTCGAGTAATAGCGGAATTTGGTGAGCGAACCGCTGTCGCCCTGCTGCACATTCTGCGGGACGCTCGCTGTCATGCTTGCGCGTACCTTTGCCATGTATTCCTTCGGATCCGCATGGTCGCCGGAATCCGGCGTACTGCCCGCTGTGGTCGTGACGATGACCGGATCGGCGGGCGGTGCTGTTGTCGTGACGGGCTTCGGCGCAGAGAGCTGCCGCTTGAGCAATGTCAGATCGGATGCAGTCAGCGCATTGCTGCTGTCGAGATCGGCGGTATCGGCATAGACACCGTCCGGCGATTTCGTCAGCAGATAGTTCAGCAGCGCGGAAATATCCTTCCGGTCGGTGCTGCCGCTGTGATCGGCGTCACCGATCGAGAACGAGCTGACGGCGCCGCCCTCCTCCGCAATGATGATCTCATCGGCGAAGAAATCCGCCTTGGAATCCTCGGTCTCGATATAGAGCACGGGATTTTTTGCATTTGCGGGGATCGTGTAGGAGGGATTGGAGAGCTTTGTCCACATTCCGGATGCGGCATCGCCCTCCGCGATGCAGTCATAGGTTTCCGATCCGCCGAACGGGAACCCGCCGCCGCCGTCTGTGCTGTACTGTAATGAGAGCTTGAAATGCACCGCCATCGGGGAAGCCTTCTGCGAGACTGAAACGCTGAAGCTGTAGGCCGAACCGGGCTTGAATACCGCGGTATCCAGTGAGAGTCCGATGCCGCACCAGCTTTCGGAACGCTCGGTGACGGATGCTGCGCCGGTACCGGATGCCGCTGTGCCGGTGATCTGCGCGACTTTTGCAGTGCCTCTTGCTGCCCAGCCGTCCAGCCCGCTTTCAAAGTCAGCGTGCAGGAGCGTGTCTGCGGCAGCTGCCGGAAAGAGTGAGAGTGATCCGGCTGCGATCGCGAGTGAGAGAATTGCGGAGATCTGTTTCTTCATGATAATCGTCCCTTCGTATCAATATTTCTATTTGTTACGAACCCCCTGATTATGTTTCCGCATTCTATTTATCTATTCCCTTATTCGATTTTTTCTGTGAGCGGCGCCTGCCGTCAGCGGCACGGCAGATTCCCTCTATTATGCATTATAGCAAGATGTGACAAATCATGCAATGTGTAATCTGCATAAAACATGGACAAAATGCAACTTTAATTTTGCGCACTTGTTTTCGCTCTGCAATTTTGAAAGAATACGAAAACAACGAAAATACGATGATTTCAGAATCCTGCGAACATATCCCTGCACTTTCGTTCGCAATTATCGGCAAGAATTCCACAAGAAATGAGTAGAAAATTGCTGCGTTTTCGGCTACAATAAAAACAAGCAAAAGGGTGCAGCCGGTAACCGGACTGTACCCGAAGCATCATACACGCGTGCCGGAGCTTCGGGCGAAAGGCTGCGGTGCGCGGAATCCTCCATCATACTCTGCTCCGGACATGACCGGAGCCGCAGGGCGAGCGGCATCCGGCAGCGAAATGATTCCGGACAGAGCAGAAATGAACCCCCTCTACCCTCTCTGAAAACATCCCGTCTGATCGGCTCAGACGGGATGTTTTCGGTTTATTCGGTTGATTCCGTTCTCATGCGGTGGGATCCAGCACGCAGCCGATGAAGACCGGCAGCTTTGCCTTTTCGTCAACGATCATGAATACGAACGGACGGTCGAGCCGGACTGTTTTCGGCGGCTCGGATACGCATTCGTCTGTCATCGCGACCAGTGTGACCGCGCCTGCCTTTGTACCGCGTTCATCGACAGTGATATGTGTTTTATGCAGCACCAGACCGATATGGAGCGGGTTATCCGCAACAGCATTCAGTGCGCTGAAATCTGCGCTGTCCGAGAAGGCGGTCGGCATTCCGAGTCTTGTGAGCGTGTCATTCAGCTTGATGCTGTAATCAAACGAGAATTTCGGCATTGCCGCATGGACGGACTCATTGCTGCGGCCTGCGAGCAGCGCCGAGACGGATTCTGCGGTCATGCCGCTGAGATATTCCTCCACGCTGATGCCCGCATTCGGCAGGATCGCCGCAAAGCTGTAGCCGTTGCCGGCGTAATTCTTGATAAAGCCGGTTGACTTCGCATCACTGATATACTGATACTCATCCGAATACATCATTTCGGCAGTGACGGTCTCGCCGTTTTCCAGCGTGAATTTGCCCTCGCCGGTTTCCTCCTTGGCATAGGGCTTCAGCCATTCCGCTTCAAAGGCCAGTGCATTGATGAGATACATCACTTCATACGGATCGACGCTCTCGATCAGCTTCGGGATCATGGCGTGCGTGTGATAATTCACCCAGTTGTTCACATCGGTGACGGTGCTGTCATCGAACGGCGCACGGAATACATCCGCCTTGTAATAATTGGCTGTCGTTTGCAGGAATGCATCCGGCACCTTGATGCGGTTTTCGTCATTGCGGATCCAGATCGAATTGGCAATTTTAAGCGAGCTTTGCGGCGAATCCGGCAGATTTTCCGCGTAGCTCTTGTAATAGGGATTCAGGCTGTCCATTGTCAGCTCGCCGCCGAGGACGGATTCCATTTCCGCTTTGGTATTGCCGTTTGCGCCGTTCGCGGTCATGGCAAGTGCCAGCGAGATCGAGAGCGGTGAGATCATGAGATTTTCCGGTGCCTCCTGATTTTTGATGATATCCTGCATGAGATCGGCGGTGAGGGCGAGCTGACTGTTCCGGAATGCAGCATCGGTGTTTTTGCCGCTGACATCCTGCACGGGGATATCCTTGATGAGATTGACGGCATTGTAGGACGATTCGTTCCATTCCTCCGGAACGCCGAGCTCATCGCACAGCTTTGCGACATAGCAGAGGATCTGCGTGATGTCCGCGTCATTGATCCTTTCGTCGCGGTTGACATCCGCGGCCTGCTTGCCGGAAGCGGAGACCACTGCCGACCAGTCCTCCGCATAGTAGCGGGAGAGCAGAACGGCATCGGACACATCGACCTCGCCGCTTTCGTCCACATCGCCCCAGATCAGCGGTTCTGCGGCGGCGGTCTGCGGGAGAATGCAGCTGCCGCAGAGAACGGATGCGGCGAGCAGCAGGCTGAAATGTTTTTTGAGTTTCATAAAGATTACCTCCTTCAGCGTATTGTTCCGGAATTGATTCCATATATAGAATCGGAATGCGGGCGGCTTCTGTTACAGTTTTATTATAATATTTTGCACATTGCCGGACAATCAGCGGAATGCATGAAAATATGCCGCTCATATTGTGCGTTCTGCCGAACTGAATGTGCAAAAAATGGGAGTGAATAAATCAGGGAGTTTTCGGTAAGGGGTTGGATTTATGATTTATGCATTCAGCGGTGCGAAAGATCGGTGAATGGAGGAAGCAACCCCCTTCGGGGTTTCTTCCCCCAAGCCCCCTTTTTCCTCGCTTTCGGAAGGCTGGGGGAGTTTCGCTCTCTGCGGAGAGCGACGAGGGCTCTGCCCTCGA
>CAMOOV010000158.1 GCA_946621745.1 uncultured Ruminococcus sp. | reverse complement strand
CCGTCCAGATGCCCACGAAAAAGTCCTTGATGGCAGTCCAGACGGTCGTGAAAAATGTCTTGATGCCGTTCAGTACACCGGAAATAAAGCCGGTGATGCTGTTCCAGATATTCACAAAGAAATTCTTGATCGCCGTCCAGACATTTACCCAGAATTCCTTTACCTCACCGAGACTTGTGCCGAACAGATTGCACAGCACATTCATATAATTCTTCAGTGTTGCTTTCAGGAAGTCCCAGACTGCAACGAAAATGCCCTTGATGCCGTCCCAGACCTTGCTCCAGTCGCCGGTAAAGATGCCGATAAAGACATCCAGCACATTCAGGATCACGTCCGTCACCACCTTGAAGATGTTAGCGATCTGCTGGAATACACCCTCAAAGACCGGTTTCAGGAACTTGCATAGCCCGTCCCATACCGCCTTGATGACCTCCGTGATGTTCTTGAAATCGAAGCCCAGCGCATTGATGCGGTCAACGATGCCCTGACAGAAGCCGGAGAAGATGCTCTTGATCTGCTCCCAGATCGCCGTCACATTCTGCCGGAATTCCTCGTTCGTATCCCACAGGTGCTTGATTGCGGCGACCACGACGGCAATGACCGCCACGACCGCAAGCACAGGACCCGCAATGCCGCTGATAGCTGGTACGAGACCGTAGGAGCCATCTGCACCAAAAATGCCGCAAGCTCATTAAATAAACTTCGCGTACATCCAGGCAGTCTGGTCACTTCTGTTAGGTAACGACCATATTTGAGCGACAGATAATCTTCACCTGTGATCAGTTTACGAAATACTTGGTTTTCGATCTGATATGTAATTTCGACTGCAAGCAAATTTTGAGATTCATCGTAAAATAGCGTTTTTTGATTGATAGTATAACCAAATGTCAGCGGAGTAATCATGACTTTGCCTTTGGTGGAAATCTTCTGCTTGAGGTACAGATTCCGACTGCGATCATAGGTGAAAAGCGTTTGCTTTTCCTCAATGGAAATCGGTGCCTGAAGAAACCGCGGTTGCCGATTCCCCGTTTGATAGCCGTAAGACGGAGGCGTATTTTGAAAGGCATTATTTTGCCATGCCCACGGCGAGTATCCATTCGGCATAGAGTCCATCGGGTTGACATCAGGAAAAAACATAATAAACACTCCTTCGTTTTAGTCTCGGTCAAAAACACATGTGAATCCGAGCCAAGCAGCGAAAAGGCGCCTTTTCAACTGCTTCTGAATTGACACATACGAAATGACCGAGGAATCAGATGTAGATATCATTTCGCCAGCACGCGCTTGCAATCGCGTGGGGCTGACTCGGATGGCCTTCCGTACCTCTATCATACCATATCTCATTCCTGCATAGTCGAACAATTATTTTTGAAAAATGCTCGAATTTATTGGTGCATTATTTAACAATAATTATACTGAATAGGTATAAAGAAACAGCCGCCCGCAGGCGGCTGTATATATATATTTTGTATCTGTTCCGAATGCTGCTAAACACTAAGCAGATTGATGCCTCAAATTGTTTTTGCGTGGTAAGAAGGCTGACAGATGCTGAGAACGAAAAGTGCTATATTTTTTCCAAAGTCTCGGTCGGTTAGCAGGTGCCGGCGAAGAAAAGTGAAAAAATGCCGCGCTTTTTATTCTTTTTAAGCGAACGCTTGGAAAATGACCGAGACTTTGGAAAAGAAAATGCAACTATGTAGAGCGTCAGTTTTATGAATCAGGGCGATGACCGCGAGATGATCTTCAAGGGAATTGAGCAGTCCTGTATATAACAAGTGCTATGAGAAATAAGATGATTGCACAAAAAGGCGGGAACCGACTGCGTGTCAGTTTCCACTTTCTTTATTGTGCGCTGCTTCTGGTATAGGATGTGCTGCGTCTTGCCGCCGTAAAATACCGCACCTTCCTGATCATGTCCTTTGTCAGCACCCAGAAAGTCGCCTGAATCCACCACCCGCGCAAGATCCAGTCATTGTTCAGCGGCGAAATATCAAACACTCTTTCCCAGTTCCGATATTTCATTTCCCGCTGTTTCTCAGATGAAAGCTTCTGATAGAATCGGTCTAGTTCGTGATCCTCTGCCTCTGTTTCAGAAATCAGCGCATCAAGCAAGACCAGTTCCCATGAGTCAAAATCGGACAGCAGCACCTGTTCGTCCGGCACCTCGATCTCTATGCAGACAAACTTATCCCCCGCAGAGCCATTTGTCCAACGCTCTGAACGCAGATCGGGCTTGTGGTGTTTCTGATGATCTGCGGTAATATGTGCCAGCACCTTTCCGCGGGTGTTTTCCTTTTTCTGTGATTTCACCGGATTCGCCGTCAGACGGAAATGCCATACCGACCCCGCAGTGATCCGCACAAGCAGTCCGTCATACTGTTTTGTCTGCGCATCGTCCGCAGTCCGGCAATACTGTCTGCAAAAACCGGAAAGATCGGGGATTTCCTCACTGAGCAGCAGGATATACAGATCGCCGTTCAGACTGTCGATCCGCCAGAGATTCCGTTTGCGCGGCCCGCTGAATGCAGATTCCAGCGCACCGTGAAGCTTCTGCGGAGCCGCCAGTGCGCGGAGTGTGTTCCTGTTTGCGGCATCAAGCCGGATCCTTGATAAATACATTTCCTCACCCCAATTCTGCAAACGCATCGTGTTCAGTCTGCGCTTCATTCTGTGCGATCATGTGATAGCCGTGATCTCTGACATATCGCCATGTATGCTTTCTGTGCTTCCGGCTGAACGAAACAGCCAGATCCCGGATCGCGGCCGCTCCCTCCGCATCGTCTGTATCCGTTATGATCCGCAGAGCGCGTTCATCTGCATCCGCATACTTCTGCCGCCATTCCGCCAGCAGCCATGCTTCATTTTGCAGCGCAGTCAGCAGATCCGTATCCCGGATTCCCATCACCAGCGGCATTGTCGGCGGACAGGAGCGTCTGCCCAGATACAGCGGATACACCGGATTCAGCAATGCCGTCCGAAGCTGCTCCAGAAATGCCGTATCACTGCTCTCCAGCCCCGCCAGAAAAACAGCATCGGAAAGATAATACCGCTGTGTGATATAAGTATCCTTGTCCTTTTTGCCGTGTGCGGTATGATAATCCCGCAGGTATACGCCCTCGCGGTCGATCCGGACTCCGAAATGCAGCCCGTTCAGATGCTCCGGCGATTCCTCCCGCGAATAGCCCAGCGCTGCCGCAAGCATACCGATCACACCGCTTTTCGTCGGATATCCCAGTGTCCTGCGCGTTTCAAATTTCGCCTCTGCACCCCACGCCTGTATCGGCGCTGCCAGTCGCAGCAGTAGCGTTGCCATCAGACCACCTCATTTACATGGATCTGACGCAGTGCTTCCAGCAGTCCGTTGAGGTTCATCTTCTCCGCACCGAGGATAGGATCACAGCCGATCACATAGCTTTTCACCGGCGCACCGCAGTAATCCTCATATACCTTCTTTGCATGGTCAAACAGCGCTTTCACGGATTTCTCAGAGAATCCCTCCGCACCGAAAACGGGCTTCTCAAATGCGCCGCAGAGATTCACCGGCTGATCGCTGCGCACTGTCACATACACCAGATCCGGCAGTGTTTTGTTCGCATAGGAATTCTGCTTGCCGGTCGGCATGGAACGAATCATCGCTTCTGCAAAACCGCAGAGTGCATCTGCCGCATCGTCCCCGACTGTTTTCAGCAGCTCGCAGACATTGACCGTCGCATAGCGGTAGAGCGTCGCCGAATTGAATTCCATTGTGTCTAAATGTTCTGCACCAGCTTCTTCCTTGCAGTCATCCACAGCGGTATAAAAATCATATTCATTCTGCACCGTATGCGTAGAGATGCTGTGAGCGACCTGTGCAGCGGCATCTATATTCATATAATTGTCATTTGCAACCATACGCCCGAACAGTGCCATATCAATAGCAGGATTTTTTTCCAAAGCCTCTCTGTATTTTTCAACATCAGACTCTTTTTGCATCAACAGTTCAGCAAATGCTTCCGCTTGTTTTCGGCTGATGAAAAAGATTGCTTTTGTTTTATCGCCATCCATCGCAATCCATTCTTTTTTGCTTTCCTTCAGCTTCGTTTTTAAGATTTTATCAAATGTTTTACCAGTTTCTTTCAAGTCGTTCTCAGGATCTTTATCGGCTATAATACTCAAAATCAAATCCTTCATATATTTGGTGCGATACCCAGTATCATACTTCTTTCTGAAATACTTTCGCATCGCGTGCTTCCATGCCTGACTGGACACTCTTGCGCGGTTTGCACCGCCGTAGAAGGCCGTTTTCGGTCTGCCGGTATCGTCACGGTTCACACAGCTCGGCGGGACGGTCTGGATGATATGGAAATCCCCATACAATCTGTTCATGTTCATGATTCATTCTCCTTTGTGATTGATTTGGCGGTAAAAATCTCTGCCCCACGACAGCTTGATATCATTTGCAGATTCCGGATACCGGAACAGATACAGCTCCTTTGCAAGCCTTGCATAATCCAGCTTTGCGGATTCGCCTTTCAGGAGCTGGATCAGACCGCGCAGATGATAGGCAACATCGGCCTGCGATACAGCCGTTGCGACAAGATTCAGGCGTTTCAGAATCCGGTCGGTGTCATCCTCCGACTTCACCAGACAGGCCGCTGCCGAACCGACAGAGATATCTGCCGCCTGAACGCTTTCCTCGCTGCCCTGCTGATGCAGTGCATACAGTGTCAGTGCGGAATAGACCGCCCATTCCGCATCCGAATGCCCCTGATTGCCGAGCAGCTCCTCCGGCATCCGGTCAAAGATGAGCCCCCAAAGCTCCGGCAGCTCACCGGGTGCTTTTCCGACACCCCGCCGCATATTGGCGAGCATTGCCCTGCCCGCGCTCTGTGTCCGGATGCTTTCGATATACGCAATTTTAGATGCCGTATACCGAAAAATCAAATCATGCCTGCTCAATTCACTTCACCTCCGGTTGATAATCCTTTGCTGCTGCAAACAGCTTATTGACTGAACCTTCAAAGAGATTCAAAGCCTGTGCGGATGACATCACACTGCTGCCGAAAATCGCCTGCGCGCCGATCTGTCCGGCAAGCTCTCTGCCGAGTGAAATTGCGGTTCTGCGGAGGGTATACTCCAGCTTTTTCGCGTATTCCTCCCGGTCGGCATCGGGATCCAGCTCTGCAAGCCAGAGGCGGAAATGCCGGTCAATACGGGCATAGTATTCCTGCTTTGCATCCTGCTCACCGGATTTCGATTCCTTTGCATCCTTGTCGCGCCGTCCGCTTGCCTGCTGGAGATTCTTATAGAGCCAATAGACATAATCGGCGGCTTTTTCACATTTGCCGATCTCCGCAATGATCGTTCTGCGCCAGTCTGCGCCGACATCCTCCAGCAGCTTTGCGTGGAAGGTCAGGGTGTCGCTGACTGCATCCAGAACAGGCAAAGATGTCGCCTGCTTGTAATCATAGATCACAGCAGCTGTGCAGATTTTTACAGTATCATCTTCGGACACAAAGCGGTATTGCAGCAGCTCATGCAGCCATTCGATCACGCCTGCCGGCCGGACAAAATGCCCTGCATCCTTCTGTGTGACTGCAAGAGCCGAAATGCCGGAAAACTCCTGCCAGATCAGTTTGGAGGTGTCATAACGCTTTGGTTTGAATTCCGGATGCGTTGCTTTTTTGTCCTGATATCCGCTCCACAAAGTCATCTGCTCGTCAAATACCGCTTCCTCTTCAAACCAGTCTCCGCCGGCCAGCTTATACGCAATGACCGCGCCGTATTCTTCGCAGAGAAGCAGATTGCGGGATTGAACCGTCAGCAGCGCAGCCTGATTGTCCGGCACAGCGATCTGCTGATTGAATGTGATCTGCCGTCTGTCGGTTTCCCATGCCGGCACTTCGCTTTTCTCACGGCTGACATCATAATCGGCACGGAAATTCAGCATCAGTGTCCGGAACAGATCCTCACCGGTCAGGGCGATCATGCTGAGTCTGCCGCACCATGTTTTCTTCGGTGTCGGCTGCTTGGCAGCAATGTCATCAAACTGGCTCAGATGAATCAGCCAGCGGGCGGCTTCTGCATAGGAGAGCGCTCTCCCCTCCTGATTGCGGTCAGAAAAGAGTCTGGCTTTGTTGTTGCTTTCAAACAGCGTCCCGATCTTTTTTGCAGTTGCACATTCACTCTTGTCCTTCACCGCATTGGTCTGATAAAACGGAAATTCGTCATCAAACAGCCAGAAGCGTTCATGCCATTCTGTCAAATACCGTTCAATCGGTGCAGCAGGCAGCTTTCCGCTGTCCCAGATCTCTTTCCATAAATCAAGCGCAGAATCCGCATTATCTGTGTCAGCCTCCTGCCCGTCACTGTCATACCGCGAAAAAACGGTATAGAGCAAAGCCAGCATCAGCCGGAACACCGCAAAATCCTACGGCTTTGTTTCGCCGGCAAGACCGCTGAATGTATGCGCCGAAAGCAGCGCTTCCCGCAGGCTGACCGGCTTCACATTTCCGTCCCTGCACCGCACCATGATCCACGGCTCGTCGATCAAATTATAATCTCTCATATTTCACCCCTTTTCCGGCTCTGTCAGCCCGTATTTCCGATCGTAATGCAATTTTCTGCCGCACAAAACAGCATCGGCATTTTCATCCGTCAGCAGCAGCATTTCACCGCTCAGCCATGCAGATTCCCGCCACTTTTCCGGCATGATATCCAGTGCTTTCAGCGTATCAGCAAAATGGTATTTGCTGTAAAACTGCGGCAGCCGCAGGCGTTCTCCTGCAATCAGCTTTGCTTCCTGCTCACCGATCGGCAAAGTCGGATCAAATTCAGCTGTGCCGTTCATGAGCGAATACATCCAATCCGCAGTTTGCTTCAGGACAATCACCTCGATCGTTTCCTCTGTATCCCGTACAGACGCTTCCGCTTCTTTCGTGCTGCCGACATCGTCATCCAGAAAATACGAAAGCAGATTCTTATATTTACTTCCGAGATTATGGGAATTGATACAGTACGCAGAAGCTTTTTCCTCTTTTTTAGAAATCGTTCGTTTGTACGCCTGATACAGCGGATTCCGTAGCTGATCATTGTTTTTTCCTCCGTGTTTCGTAGTTTTCGGTGGGCTTTGCCCTTCCGTTGTGTACATATTAACTCTGAATGCAAATTAT
>CAMOOV010000157.1 GCA_946621745.1 uncultured Ruminococcus sp. | reverse complement strand
ATCTCCAAGGCGGTTGTGCCGTGTGTCGGCGCAGAAGCACTGATCTTCATTTTCTATATCGGTTACAGCTTTATCATCGGTCTGGTTGAGGGCACGAAGGAGAAGCGTATGAAGCAGGAGGCGGAGCAGGCCGCTGCCGGAGCAGGCGGCGATGCGCCGAAGAATGATGCCGCAGAACCGACTGCGGACGAAACCTCTGATCAATCTAAAAATGAATAAGCAATAAACGATCATGTCCGCACGGGGAATACAACCCTGTGCGGATGTTTTTTGTATGAAGCGCGGAAAAGCGCAGCGGGGACTTGCATTTTCAGCCTGAAAATGGTATACTGTTATAATAGGATAATCATACACAGCCGGTGATGCTGCTGCTTTTGCGGGAGCGCATCGGTTCATGCATCATATCAGAAAGCGGAGGTGACGGGATTTGCGCAAACGGTGGCAGATCGGAACGCCGGATATCAAAAAAGCCGAGCTGCTCGCAAGGCAGGGCGGCATCACACAGCTCTGCGCGGAGATCCTTGTATCCCGCGGCATCGAAACGATCGAGGCGGCGCAGCAGGCGCTCAATGTCTCGGAGCTGACTGATCCTTTTTTGCTGCGCGATATGGATAAGGCCGTCGAGCGGATCCTTGCTGCTGTGGACAGCGGCGAGCGCATCTGTGTCTACGGAGACTATGACTGTGACGGCGTGACCTCGACGGTCATGCTGACAGACTGGCTGCTCTGCGCCGGTGCGGATGTACAGTGGTATATCCCGACGCGAAAAGAGGGCTACGGGATGCGCACAGACCGTCTGCGCGAGCTGCATGAGGAGGGCGTTTCCCTCATCATCACGGTCGATAACGGCATCTCGGCAATCGAGGAGGCAAGGGCGATCCGCGAAATGGGCATGGAGCTGGTCGTGACAGACCATCACCGCCCCGGCGACGAATTGCCGGAAGCAGCAGCAGTCGTCGATCCGTTCCGGCCGGACTGCCCCTCGCCCTATAAGACGATCTGCGGGGCGGTGGTTGTGCTGAAGCTGATCGCGGCGCTCGACGGCGGCGACTGGGAGCCGGCAATGGAGCAGTTCGGCGATCTGGCCGCACTTGCGACGATCGCGGATGTCATGCCGCTGGACGGCGAAAACCGCTTCATCGTGCAGCGCGGTTTGCAGCTCCTTGCAAATACGGAGCGCATGGGACTGATTTCGCTGATGGCGGTCTGCGGCATTGACGAGGGCAAGCCGGTCAGCGCGCAGACGGCAGCCTTTCAGCTGATCCCGCGCATCAATGCAGCCGGACGCTTTGCATCGGCTTCGATCGCGGCAAAGCTGCTGCTGACTGACGATCCGGATGAAGCACAGCTTCTGGCCGGTCAGCTTCATGCGCTGAACAATGAGCGCCGCGAGACCGAGCAGAAGATCACCGCGGAGATCATGGCGGAGATCGCGAAGCAGCCGAAGCTGCTGAATCAGCGCGTGCTGGTGTTTGCCGGCGAGGGCTGGCATCACGGGGTGATCGGCATTGTCGCGGCGAGACTCATGGAGCGCTTCGGAAAGCCCTGCTTCCTCATGGCAAAGGATGAGGAGGGCGGCTACCGCGGTTCGGCGCGGAGCTTCGGCGCATTTTCGGTATTTGAATGCCTGAAGGCCTGCGAAGAACATCTGGTGCGCTACGGCGGACATCCCGGCGCGGGCGGCTTTACGGTCGCGGATGCGGAGCGGGATGCGTTCTTTGCGGCGATCGAAGCCTATGCAGCCGCGCAGCATCCGCAGATGCCGGTCATGACGGTGCAGGCGGAGCGGGCGCTGGAGCCGCAGAAGCTGACGCCGGAGAATGTCGCGGGGCTCTCGGTTCTGGAGCCGTTCGGCGCAGGCAATCCGAAGCCGCGGTTCGTGCTGCCGGAGATGACGGTCACGGAGCTGGTGCCGCTGTCGGGCGGTGCGCATACAAAGATCCGGCTGCGCAGCGGGAATGTGCAGCATGAGGTGCTGATGTTCCGCGTGCGGCCGGAGGAGACCGGCATTCTGCCGGGGCAGAAGCTCGATTTCCTGATCGAAGCGGAGGCCGGCGAATACAACGGCAGACCGTCGCTGACGCTCCGTGCGGAGGATTTCCGCGAATCGGAGCGCGCACAGGAGCAGGCGATCGCGGCGCAGGCGGCATATGAAGCCTATTGCCGCGGCGAGCAGCTCCCCGCACCGGCCTATTATCAGAGAATGTGTCCGCACCGGCGCGATCTGGTCGCGGTCTATCAAATGGTGCAGCAGGCGCCGCTGACGATCACACAGATCTGCGGCAGGCTGCAAAATACCGGCATGAACCGCTGCCGTGCGCGGATGATCGCGGATATTTTCAGCGAGCTGGAGCTGCTGGAATTTGACGCGGTCACGGAGACGCTGCGGGCGGTGCCTGTCCGGAGAAAGCGCGAGCTGAACGAATCAGCCGCCTACCGGCAGATCCTTGCCCGCGCACAGTCCGTATAAGGAGGAAGTATTATGGCTAAGCCGAAGCGTTCCCGCGGCGGCAGGATGCTGCTGGCCGGTCAGATCACTCTGATCGTCGGGATCATCATGGCGGCGGCCGGCGCTGCGCTGCTGGTGTATCTTTACGGTCTGCGGGTAGCTGTGCCGCAGGCAAAGCATGAGGATGCGCTGCTGATCTTTCCGCTGCTGGCCAAGCTCGCCGAGGCCATCGGGACGGCGTACGTGCTGAGAGGCGGGCGGAGGCTCGGCTGCATCCTGCTGGTGCAGGGGTGTGTGTGTGCGGTCTCCGGCATTGTCGGGATCGTCAGGGGCAGAAGGCTCCGCGAGCAGGACCGCGCCGAGGCTGCGGAGAAGTTCCGGCTGCTCTATGAGGACGGTGCGCTGACCGAGGAAGAATATGCAGAGGTGACGGAGCGGCTGGCAAACAGCCGGTGATTCCATAAATAAACAGCATTTCTGACAGAAACTGAAAGGAGAAGGTTCTATGCCCGATTTCCACAATGAGACCTATACGATTGATATGATCATTGCCAAGATCCTGAAGGATGACCGGCAGTATGATATCAGCAAGCTGATCGCGGCATACGAATATGCTGCGCAGTGTCACGAGGGACAGGTGCGTTCCTCCGGTGAAAAATACATTGTCCATCCGGTGACGGTCGCCTATATCCTGCTTGAGCTCGGCATGGATACCGACACGCTCTGTGCGGCGCTGCTGCACGATGTTGTCGAGGATACCGCCGCGACGCAGGAGGATGTGCAGAAGCGCTTCGGCCACGATGTCGCGATGCTCGTGGACGGCGTCACAAAGCTGGCAAAGGTGCCGGCCTTTACAAGGGAGCAGCAGCAGGCGGAGAATGTCATGAAGATCCTGCTGGCGATGTCGCAGGATATCCGCGTCATGATCATCAAGCTCGCGGACCGTCTGCATAATATGCGCACGCTCCAGTACCGGCCTGTCCACAAGCAGCAAGCGACGGCCTTTGAGACGATGAATGTCTATGCGCCGATCGCGCACCGTCTCGGCATTACCTCCGTGCAGGAGGAGCTGGAGGATCTTTCCTTTTATTATCTCGATCACTTTGCCTATGAGGAGATCGAGAGTCTGCTCAACAATAAAAAAGAGGAGCGCGAGGCGTTCATTGAGAGCATCAAGGCGCGCATCGCGGAGCGCGTCCGGACAATGGATTTCGTCACGCCGCCGCAGATCGACGGCAGAGTCAAGAGCTTCTACGGCATCTACAAGAAGGTCTATACGCAGCACAAATCCATTGACGAGATCTATGATAAATATGCGGTACGCGTGATCGTCACGACCGTGAACGAATGCTACAGCGTGCTTGGCCTGATCCACGATATGTTCCGGCCGATCCCGAACCGGTTCAAGGACTATATCGCCAACCCAAAGCCGAACGGCTATCAGTCGCTGCATACCTCGGTGCTGGGCAAGGAGGGCATCCCATTCGAGGTGCAGATCCGGACATGGGAGATGCACGCGAATGCCGAATACGGCGTTGCCGCGCACTGGAAATACAAGGAGAAGATCGAGGGCAGCACCGTGCTGGATTCCCGTATTGCGTGGGTGCGGCAGATGCTCGAAACGCAGAAATCCAGCGACGATCCGGAGGAGCTTGTTGCGACGATCAAGAACGACATCGCGCCGGAGGATATTGTCGTCATGACGCCGAAGGGCGAGTCGATCAGCCTGCCGATCGGTTCGACGGTCATCGACTTTGCATACCATATCCATACGCAGATCGGTCACAGAATGATCGGCGCAAAGGTGGACGGCAGGATCGTTCAGCTCTCCTACCGGCTCAATACCGGCGAGGTCTGCGAGGTGCTGACCAGCAAGGACGAGAACAAGGGGCCGAACCGCAACTGGCTGGAGATCGTCCGCACGAATGAAGCCCGCGCAAAGATCCGCTCATGGTTCAAGCGCGAGCGCAGACCGGAGAATATCGCCGCGGGTAAGGCAAGCATTGAGCATGAATGCAAGCGGCTGCGCATTGCCGCAACGCCGGAGCAGCTTGAGCTGATCGTCAAGGAGGATCTGCGCGCACCGAACTGCGAAACGCTGGACGATTTCTATGCGGCGATCGGCTACGGCGGCCTGACGCTGCCGAAGGTCATCCCGCGGCTCCGCGAATGCTGGCTGAAGCGTTTTGCGCCGCAGGATACGGTGCTGCCGGAGGAGCCGAATGTCAAGAAGCCGCGCAAGAACAGCACCGGCGTCATCGTGGACGGCATCGACAATATGGAGGTCAAGCTGGCGCGCTGCTGCTCGCCGCTGCCGGGTGAGCCGATCATCGGCTTCACGACGATGGGACACGGCATCACGATCCACAAAAAGCAGTGCCGGAAATATCAGGATTCGCTGCACCGGAACGATCCCGCCGAGCTGTCCCGCTGGGTGAATGCGGAATGGGCATCGGATGCGGCATCCTCTGAAATGAAGGCGAGCATCGAGCTGCTCTGCATCAACGGCATGAGCCTGCTGCACAATGTCTCGCAGGTGATCGGTGAGGCACATCTGCCGGTCTCCAACTTCAATCTGCATATGAAAAAGAACGGAAATGCGATCATTCAGGCGACTGTCATGGTCACCTCACAGGAGCAGCTCGATACGCTGCTGAGCCGTCTGCGCAGTGTGCATGATGTGATCTCTGCGGACAGAGCGGCCTATTAAGAGGAAGATGTATGAAGCTCCGGTCGGCAGTGCCGACAGCCGTTTCCCTACGGCGCCGTTTCGCTGAGCATATCAGTTTTGTCGCTGTTACGGCACTGTTCGTGCCTGATTTACGGTCTGGGGAAATCTCATTTTGCTTATATTCGTGTCTGGAGAACTTTAGATCATGGCGTCTTTCTCCATTCATCAATCTTTTGCACCGCTGAATACAATCACTAAAATTCAAGCCCATTTCTAAAACTCACTGATTGCCCCGGTTACGGCAAAACGCGCGAAATGATGGAGGCTTCCGTCAGAGAGCATCCGAAATATATCATACTGTCCGATCAGAAGCCGGTCGGATGTGTTTCCTGTAAAATGACGGAAACGGGATACTGAAAAGGAGAAACCGAATGAAACACAGGCTGATCATTGTTGAGGGACTGCCCTGCTCCGGCAAAAGCACAGCAGCCCGCTTTCTTGCGGAGCAGTGCGGGATGACCTTTGTTGATGAGGGAACAGGGGCGCATCCCGCGGATTATGAAAACCATGCGTTTCTCACGAAAAAAGAGTTTCTGACGCTGGCCGATATGATCGGCGAGGATGACGGTGTCCGGCTGATCTCGGCGGAATCTGAGCCGACAGCGGGCGGCATTGCGGTACCGCTGGCGGACTGGCTGGAGCCGGAGGAATCCGACTTCCTGATGAAGCGGAAGATTTACGACGCTCTGCCGTGGGAGACGGAGAAGCCGGTCATGCTGCAAAAATGGCGCGATTTCGCGGAAAACGCAGATCAGGACTATGTGTTCAACTGTGTGCTGCTGCAAAATCCGATGTGCGAAACAATGATGCGCTTCAATATGACCGAGGCGGAATCGGCGGCCTATATCGGGGAGATCGCGGAGATCATCCGCCCGCTGAATCCGTTTGTCGTCTATCTGAAAACGACGCAGGCGGCCGAAAATATCCGCAGGACAGCGCCGGAGCGCGGCGGCTGGCTCGATGCGGTGATCGCGTATCACTGCGGCGGCGGATACGGGCGCGCAAACGGGCTGACCGGCTTTGAGGGGTACATTGCGGCGCTGGAGGAACGGCAGCGGAGAGAGCTTGCGATACTGGAAACGCTCGGCCTGCCGCATCTGGTGCTGACCGATATACAGAGGGATTACGGTGCCGCCTATACGCAGATGCAGCAGGCGGTCTGCAAGTAACGGGAGGAAATCACGATGCTGAAGGTCACAAAGCTGCCGGTCGGCGATCTCGAAGCGAACTGCTACATCGTTGCCGATGACAAAATGAATGCGGTCATCATTGATCCGGGCGCAGACGGGCATATCATTCTGGATGAGATCGCGGCGCAGGGCGTGAAGCCGCTCGCAATGCTGCTGACACACGCGCACTTCGATCATTTCGGCGCGGCGGCGGATATCATGCAGGAATATCCGATCCCGCTCTATGTGCATTCGCTCGACCGCGCAATGGTCACCTCGGCGGAGTATTCGCTGGCGGTGCATCTCGGCTACGGCGCGCAGTACCGGATGCCGCAGGAGGATCTAATCCGCACCTTTGAGGATAACGAAACGCTGAAATTCTCGGAGGAGCTGGAATTTCTCGTGATCCATACGCCGGGGCACTCGCCGGGAAGCTCCTGCTTCCGGCACGGCGATATTCTCTTTTCGGGCGATACGCTGTTCCGGCAGGGCGTCGGGCGCGTGGATTTTCAGGGCGGCAATATCCATGATATGCGGCGGTCGCTGGCGCGGCTCGGCGCGCTGGAGGGCGACTGCACGGTCTATACCGGACACTATGAAAATACCACGCTGGAATTTGAACGGAAATTCGGGCATTATCTGATCCCGCAGAAGCTGTGAGCAAGGCAAACCGGAGTTTATGGGGCTGCATACGAAAAATAAGGTATCCGCTTCGCGGATGCTATTTAGAATGGGGAAAGCAGCCCTACGGGGTACTTTCCCCAAGCCCCAATCTTCCCCTTATAGAACGCTGGGGGAGTTTCGCTCTCTGCGGAGAGCGACCAAAGGGCTCTGCCCTTTGGAATCCCGCAAGCCTTTGAAAAGGCTTGACC
>CAMOOV010000156.1 GCA_946621745.1 uncultured Ruminococcus sp. | reverse complement strand
AGCCTTTGAAAAGGCTTGAGCGAAACTTTTAATATGGGCGAAATTAAAACTATTTTTTTTAACCTTATTTTTCCGACCACCTAAAAAGTTACATACCCAAATAAAGCAAATATAAACCGGATGCCGTGCAGACATCCGGTGCAGGGGAGAATGCGAAGGGAAGCGGCTCACAGCGCGGCAATCAGCATCCGGAGCGTATGCAGAAAGCTGCGGCGCGGCACATCGTCCGCAGCGGTCAGCGGGGATTCGTAAAGCAGCGTATCCCCGCAGTAAAATGCCGCTGTTCCGATGACATCGCCGCGGTGTACGGGCGCATCGAGCCAGCGCGGGAGCACGACCGCCGTGCTGAGCGATTCACTGCGCGGCGCTGCAATCGAAAGGAGATCGCCGGTCTGCGGAAGAACGGCTGCATCCGTGCCGTGATGCACGCGGACAGGCTGCATGAATTCCGCAGAGAGATCGGGCGTTGTGACATAGAATTCCGCAAAGCCCTTTGCGAGCAGTTTTTTCGCATCGGCAAAGCGCTGATCGCCGTCCGGACTGCCCAGCACGACCGCGATGAATGTCATCTGCTCCTGCTGCGCCGCAAGCGTCAGCGTATAGCCGCTCGCATCGCCGTGACCGGCCTTGAATCCGCAAAGCGTATCATCGGTGCGCGTCAGACGGTTCTCATTGACAAGCTCCGTCGCGTCGCCGCGCAGAAAGCAGCGCCATGTCGTAAAGACCGGCCGCAGCCAGTCATAGACGAGCAGCGCACGGCAGAGCGTTCCGAGATCATGCGCTGTTATGCGGTTCTCTGCGGAAAGACCGGTGCAGTCGGCAAAGACGGTTCCCCGCATTCCGAGCGAAAACGCCGCGGCATTCATATCGCGGACAAATGCTTCCTCCGAGCCGGAGACCGCGCAGGCCAGTGCGATGCAGGCATCATTTGCATTGCCGACGATCACGCCGCGCAGCAGATCCAGCACAGACATTTTCTCGCCGCCGCGCAGCCATATAGATGCGCCGGGCGCTCCCTCTGCCGCAGGCGGGACGGTCAGGACGGTCTCCGGCGTGAATCTGCCGGATGCCGCCGCCTCTGCCGTGAGATACACGGTCATGAGCTTGGTCTGCGTGCCGGCCGGCACCTGCACATCCGCATCCGTGCCGCCGATGCACATTCCCGTCTGCGCCTCGATCAGTGCTGAGGTGCAGCGCGGAAGCGCCTCGGACGAGACGGATGCCGGCAGCAGCATACAAATCAGAATCACGGAAAGCAGAATCCGCAGCAATTTCATTTCAGCACCTCCGATCGGTACAGCATATGCGCGACGCGGCCGGAATCAGAACCGGAAACGCCCTGTTTCTCCGTGAACAGACCTGACATTGCTTTGGGTAATATGCTCAAATGTCCTCGGCAAATTTGGCATATTTGCCAAAAAGACAGAAAGCACTTGCAATCTTCGCAAAACTATAGTAAAATATAAGAGTATCGGTGAAGCTGTCTGCGGTATCTGCCGGAAGACAGATGCGGAAGCAGCAGAGCTGAGAATTACAGATTAGTTGGAGGATGTAACAATTATGGCTTTGAAGCTGAATACAAGTTATCTGTCGCAGTTCCTCGGCGAGGATGAGCTGAAGGGCATCGCTGTTCAGACAGAAGCAGCGGCAAAGGTTCTGCACGAAAAGAGCGGCCTCGGAAACGACTTCCTCGGCTGGCTGACGCTGCCGACAGACTACGACAAAGCGGAGTTCGCACGCATTCAGGCGGCTGCGGCCCGCATCAAGGAGCAGGCGGATGTGCTGATCGTCATCGGCATCGGCGGATCCTATCTCGGTGCGCGTGCTGCGATCGAGCTGCTCAGATCTCCGTTCTATAATAATATGAAGAAGGATACCCCTGACATCTACTATGTCGGAAACAATATCTCCCCGACCTATCTGAACGAGGTGCTTTCGATCTGTGAGGGCAGAGACATTGCCGTCAATGTCATCTCCAAGTCCGGCACCACCACCGAGCCCGCACTTGCATTCCGCATCTTCAAGAAGCTGCTGGAGGACAAGTACGGCAAGGACGAGGCCAAGAAGCGCATCTACTGCACGACTGACAAGGCGCGCGGCACGCTGAAGAACCTCGCAGATGCCGAAGGCTACGAGAGCTTTGTGATTCCGGATGATGTCGGCGGGCGTTTTTCTGTCCTGACTGCCGTCGGCCTGCTGCCGATCGCTGCTGCCGGCTGCGATATTGAAAAGCTCATGGCGGGTGCAAGAGCCGCACAGGAAGCCTACTGCGCACCGTTCGCGGAGAATGACTGCTACCGCTATGCAGCGCTCCGCAATATCTTCTACCGCAAGGGCAAGGCCGTTGAGATGGTCGTCAGCTACGATCCGTCCATGACCATGATGAACGAGTGGTACAAGCAGCTCTACGGCGAATCCGAGGGCAAGGACAACAAGGGTCTGTTCCCGTCCTCTGCGATCTTCTCGACCGATCTGCACTCGATGGGGCAGTACATCCAGGACGGCGCAAGACTGCTCTTTGAGACCGTCATCGACATCAAGACACCGAAGCAGGATCTCTTCCTTGAGCCGGATGCAGAGAATGCCGACGGCCTGAACTTCCTGACCGGCCAGAACATGAGCATCGTCAACCGTCGCGCACTGGAGGGCACGATCCTCGCACATACCGAGGGCGGTGTGCCGAATATCGTTATCGAGCTGGATGACACCGCTGAGGAGTCTCTCGGCTGGCTGATCTACTTCTTCGAGAAGGCCTGCGCAGTCTCCGGCTATATGCTCGGCGTCAATCCGTTCAATCAGCCCGGCGTGGAAAGCTACAAGAAGAATATGTTCGCTCTGCTCGGCAAGCCCGGCTATGAGGACATGAAGGCAGCACTCGAAGCAAAGCTTCACTGATTTCACTACGGTTCCCATACACTTCGGTGTAAGAATTTATTCAACGAAGGGAGTATTATTATGATCCAAATTATTACCGGAAGAAAAGGCTCGGGCAAGACCAAAATCCTGCTGGGGATGATCGACGACGCTGTCAAGGCAACGACCGGCAATATCATCTGCATTGAAAAGTGCATGAAGCTCACCTACAGCGTCAACCACAAGGTTCGTCTGGTCGATGCGGAGCGCTACAACATCAACGGCTTTGATATGTTCTACGGCTTTGTTGCAGGCGTCCTCGCCGGCAATTATGACATCAAAGAGGTCTTCGTGGACGGCATCCTCAAGATCGGCGGCAGAAACTACGATGAGCTCGGCGCGCTGCTCGAAAAGCTCGATATCCTGACCGGCGACGATGTGCAGATGGTCTTCACCGTTTCCGAGGACAATGAGAACCTGCCGGAATCTGTACTCAAATACCTGATTCCGCAGGCAGACTGAGTGAAAATTTAGCGGAATTGCCGCAATTTTCATAATCGAATTGACAAAAAGCGGCGTTTTTGGTATAATCATTTCGTAATGCTGTACGCAAAAACGCCGCAGATTATCCGAAAGGCGGGTTAATGTCTATGCAGGAGCCGAACGGCGGATACCGGATCTCGATCCGGTCACTGCTGCTGCGTCCGGACGAGAAACGGGTACTGGATCTCACGATCGACAGCGAGACTGCCGCAGGCTACGGCCTCGGCTTTGCAGAGCTGCCGCATATCACGGGATCGCTCGAAAACCGTGCGGGCGTGCTGATGCTGAATTATCATCTGCACTGTGTTCCGGCACTGGAATGCGACCGCTGCCTTTCACCCGTGAAGATGCCTGTGGATGAGGATTTCGTCCATGTCGTCGTCACGGAGGCTGCCACGGAGCAGAATGAACTGGAATATCTGCTGGCACCCGATGCGATGCTGGATCTCGCCGAGGTCGCAATGACAGATCTCCGGCTGGCGATGCCGACCAAGACACTGTGCAGACCCGACTGTAAGGGACTGTGTCCTGTCTGCGGCAAAAACCGCAATGACGGAGAATGCAGCTGCGGCGAAGGTGATATCACACTGGTGTTTGAATGATCCGGCAGCCGTGAATTTTCATTACGCAATTTAATAAAGGAGGTGCCGAAAATGGCAGTACCGAAGGGAAAAGTTTCCAAAGCAAGACGCAATACACGCCGTTCCGCAGTCAGCAAGCTGACGATGCCCGCAATGAGCACTTGCTCCAACTGCGGCGCTTACAAAGCGCCCCACAAGGTTTGCAAGCAGTGCGGTTACTATAAGGGCGTTGCTGTACTCAAGATCGAGGAGGAGTAATTCTCCGCTCTTGTTTCAAGCGTATTGCAAAAGGGGAGAGGGACGAGGCGTGCTTCTCCCCTTTTCGTTGTTTATGAAGAATCTGACTGCATGAAAGGACGGGGAACGGCTTTGATCGAGATCACCGATATTATCGCCGGATCTCCGGCTGACAAAGCGGGCATCCGCGCCGGCGACTGCCTGATCGCGGTCAATGATACCGTGATCCGTGATGTGCTGGATTATCGCTTTGCCGTCACCGCAAAGCACCTGACCGTGCGCTTCCTGCGGGACTGCGCCGAGCAGGAGGTCAGCTTGCGCAAGGGCGAATACGAGGACACCGGACTCTGCTTCGCGACTGCGCTCATGGATGAAAAGCGCACCTGCGGCAATCACTGCATTTTCTGCTTCATCGACCAGAATCCGAAGGGGATGCGGGATACGATCTATTTCAAGGATGACGATTCCCGGCTCTCCTTTTTGCAGGGCAGCTATATCACGCTGACCAACCTCACCGACGAGGATGTTGACCGCATCATCAAAATGCATATGACGGTCAATGTCTCCGTGCAGACGACCGATCCGCTGCTGCGCAATAAGATGCTCGGCAACAAAAAAGCGGGCGAATCGCTGAAATATCTCCGCCGCATGGCCGATGCCGGCGTGCCGATGAACTGTCAGATCGTCCTCTGCCCGACATGGAATGACGGCGACAATCTGCATAAGACGCTCGCCGATCTCTTCGGCATGGTGCCCGCAGTCGAGAGCATCGCGGTCGTGCCGTTCGGCATGACGAAATTCCGCGAGAAGCTCTGCCCGATCCCTGCATTCACGCAGGAAACGGCGCGGGCGGCGGTCGAGCAGATCGAGGCCGTGCAGCGCTGGAGCCTTGCCGCAAACGGCAGCCGCATCGTCTATGCATCCGATGAGCTGTATCTGCTCGCCGGACTGCCGCTGCCGGAGGACGAGGCCTACGAGGGCTATCCGCAGTATGAGAACGGCGTCGGGATGCTCAGATATCTGATGAATGAATTCTACGATGCGCTGGAGGATGCCGAATATGACGGAGATGCGCGCTTTCTGACAATCGCGACCGGCACGGCGGCTGCGCCGTTCCTTGACAAAATGATGCGCGATCTCGAAGCGAAATTCCCGCAGGTGCATTGTCAGGTCATCACGGTCTACAATGATTTCTACGGGCATACCGTAACCGTTGCGGGGCTGCTGACCTTTCAGGATCTCCGCGCACAGCTGAAGGACAGGGCGCTCGGCAGCGCGGTGCTGCTGACGGAGACCTGTCTGCGGCATGACGATGTGTTCCTCGATGACAGATCGCGGGAGGATCTGGAGAAAGCACTCGGCGTGCCGGTCATCAAATGCAAGGTGGACGGCTATGTGCTGCTGGACACCGTTCTGGGCTATGCCGCGGGCGAATAAGGCGGCGTTTCAGAAACAGAGGTGGAAAATATGTATCAGGATCTGATCCGGCGGATCAAAGAACGGACGCGGCAAAACATAATAATGCGAGGCGGATTTCTGATTTTTCAGCTGATTATTGTGTTTGCGGTTCTGCACAGCAAGCTGAATGCGGCAATGCTGCTCTCCGCTGCTTTGGCAGCATACGCGCTGTGGTCGCTGAAAAGTGAACTGTTCGTCAGGCCAAAGCTCAGGCGCATGGAAAAAGCCGCCGGACTGGAATCGGAAGCCGAGATGAACTGCGCTTTGGAGCATTGCACCGCAGTCAATGAATTTATCTATGTGTCGGATCAGTATGTGCTGAATTATGTGACATATCATGCCTACAGGGTTCGTGACATCAGCGCAGTCTCGAAGACTGACAGAATCAGTGAGAACGGCATTACAGGCGCTGATATCCTGATCCGGTATTGCGGCACCCACAAGGATCACATCGGTTTTAACATGAAAAACCTGCATCTGTCGAATCAGATTCTGAGATTGCTGACAGGGCATCTTCAGCAGACGCCCTGAGGTCCCCGTGCCGCAGAATGAAATGACGCGTGTTAGGCTGCGTGTCAGCACGCCCTGATAAAGGAGAATCAAAGCTATGGCTCTGCCAGTTGTCGCCGTGGTCGGGCGTCCGAATGTCGGAAAATCGACCTTTTTCAACAAGATCGTCGGCCAGCGGCTCTCGATCGTAGAGGATACGCCCGGCGTAACGCGTGACCGCATCTATGCCAAAGCGGAATGGTGCGGGCGGAATTTCATGCTCGTCGATACGGGCGGCATCGAGCCGAAAACCGATGACCATATGCTCGAACAGATGCGCAGGCAGGCGGAGCTTGCGATCGAGCGCGCCGATGTCATCGTACTGATTACGGATCTGCGTGCGGGCGTGACCGCGAATGATCTGGATGTTGCGAATATGCTGCAAAAATCCGGCAAGCCGATTGTGCTGTGCGTGAACAAATGCGACAGCCCCGGCGATGTGCCGCCGGAATTCTATGAGTTCTACAATCTCGGCCTCGGCGATCCCTATCCGGTCTCGTCCATTCACGGCAGCGGCACCGGCGATCTGCTGGACGCGGTCTGCGCACTGCTCCCCGCAGAGACGGATCAGGAGGAGGAGAGCGACCGCATTGCCGTTGCTGTCATCGGCAAGCCGAATGTCGGCAAATCGAGCCTCATCAACCATCTCGCAGGCGAGGAGCGCAGCATCGTTGCCAACGAAGCCGGCACGACGCGTGACGCGATCGACCTGCCCTATGAGAATGAGACCGGAAAATATCTGTTCATCGACACGGCAGGCATCCGCAAAAAATCGAAGATCAGCGACAATGTCGAGCATTACAGCGTGCTGCGCGCATTCATGGCAGTTGACCGCGCACAGGTCGCAGTTATCCTGATTGATGCGACGACCGGCTTCACCGAGCAGGACAGCAAGGTCGCGGGCTATGCGCATCAGCAGGGCAAGGGCTGCATTGTCTGCATCAACAAATGGGACCTCGTCGAGAAGGACGGCAAAACGATGCAGGAATTCCAGAAGAAGCTGGAAAATGATTTCAGCTTCATGAGCTATGTGCCGTTCCTGTTTATCAGTGCCAAGACCGGTCAGCGCGTGCA
>CAMOOV010000155.1 GCA_946621745.1 uncultured Ruminococcus sp. | reverse complement strand
AAAGGGGCTGGCACGGAGCAGCAGCGGGAGTCCAGAGGGATAGTATCCCTCTGGCGGGGGTGTGGGGGCAGCGCCCCCACATAGTTTCGTTAGAAGCATCGCTAAACGACAGTTTACTTCGGGTACACAAATTCTAACGGATAACGGAGGATATTGATGGAACCGCATGATTATATTGTCACGGATATCCAGGGCGATTACGCCATACTGACACAGACCGATGCAGAAAGCGCGGAGCCGTTTACGGTCGCGCTGGCACTGCTGCCGCCGGGGACCGATACCGGCACGAAGCTGCACGGCTTTATGGGAATGTTTGAGATCATCGGATAAAGGAGAATCACAATGAGCGAAAGAACCGTCACGCTTGCGCACGGCGCAGGCGGCACACAGACAAATGAACTGATCGACAGCGTATTCAAGGCGCATTTTGCGAACCCGATGTTCACGGGCGACGATGCCGCCGTGCTGCCGCAGATTGAAGGAAAGATCGCGTCCTCAACGGACGGCTTTATTGTCTCGCCGTGGAAATTCAACGGCGGCAATATCGGCAAGCTCTCGATCTGCGGAACGGTCAATGACCTCGCCTGCATGGGCGCAAAGCCGCTGTATCTGACCTGCGCATTCGTCATCGAAGAAGGCTTTTCGATGGATGCGCTGGAGGAGATCGCGGCAGCTATGGAAAAGACCGCAGCAGAAGCGGGCGTCCGGATTGTCGCGGGTGATACGAAGGTCGCGGGCAAGGGGCAGTGCGACGGCGTATTCATCACGACAACGGGCATCGGCGCGGTCATGCCGCAGGCGCATACCTCCGGCACATACGCAAAGCCCGGTGATGCGGTCATCGTGACCGGCGATGTTGGACGGCACGGATGTACGATCCTGCTGGCGCGGGATAATTACGGCATCGAATCCGATGTGGACAGCGACTGCGCACCGCTCTGGGGCACGGTCGAATCGCTCTATCAGGTCACGGATGATATCCATGTGATCCGCGATGCGACACGCGGCGGCGTCGGCACGGTGCTGTATGAGATCGCCGGACAGAGCAATGTCGGTATCCGGCTCGATGCGGAAAAGATCCCGGTCGATCCGCGTGTCAAAGGTGTCTGCGGGATGCTCGGTCTGGAGCCGCTCTATCTCGCCTGCGAGGGCAGACTTGTCATCTTTGCGCCGCAGGAGCAGGCGGAGGGCATTGTCGCAAAGCTCCGCGAGGGCAAGTATTCGCAGAATGCGGCGGTCATCGGCACGGTGACAGCGGAGAATGCCGGCATGGTCATCATGGAGACCGAGATCGGCACACAGACCGTTCTGCCGCAGCCGAAGGGCGAGCTGCTGCCGCGCATCTGCTGATTTGCCGCGTATGAAGAATATTGCTTCGATCATACCCTGCTATGCAGCGGATACCTCCGGCGTCTGCGCGGCGCTCTATGAACTGGGCGGACTGATCGCCGTGCATGATGCATCCGGCGTGAATTCGACCTATGCGACGCACGATGAGCCGCGCTGGGAGGACGAGCCGTCGATGATCTATGTCTCCGGCCTCACGGAGCTGGACGCGATTCTCGGCAATGACGAAAAATTCATTGCGGATGTCGTTTCGGCGGCGCATGACCAGCAGCCGGCATTCATTGCGGTCTGCGGCTCGCCGATGCCGATGATGATCGGCTTTGATTTTGACGCGGCTGCGCGGGAGATCGAGCGCCGCAGCGGGATCCGCACATTCTCTCTGCATACGAACGGGATGCACGCCTATTCGGAGGGCGCATCGGAAGCGCTGCTCACGGTGCTGGCCGAATATGCGGAGCCGGATGCGGAAAAGCTGCCGCATTCGGTCAATATTCTCGGCGCACTGCCGCTGGATTTCGGCGGTTCTGCGCCGGTGCAGAGCATCCGCACATGGCTTTCCGAAAACGGCTTTTCGGTGATCTCCTGCCTTGCGATGGGCGATGGAATCCCGGCATTCCGGCGGGCGGCGGGCGCATCGGTCAATCTCGTTGTGTCATACAGCGGGCTTGCCGCCGCACAGTATTGCGCCGACTGCTTCGGCACGCCCTATGTCTGCGGCGTACCGGTCGGGGCGGCGTTTTCCGCGCAGCTTGCCGATGCACTGCGCAATGCGGAGCGTACCGGCGAAAACGCCTTTCCCTGTGCCGTCCGCAGCGATGCGGCAGCGCGGACTGCGGTGATCGGCGAGAGCATTTATGCGGGATCAATGGCGGCGGCGTTATCGGTTTCGGGGCATCCGGCAAGGCTGATCTGCCCGCTGCCCTATGCGGACGGCATCCTCGCAGACGGCGACAGCGATGCGGCATCTGAGGATGCCATCGCGGCGGCGCTCGCGGAAATGCAGCCGGAAACGGTCATTGCCGATCCGCTCTACCGCTTTATTCTGCCAAAGCAGGCAAAGCATATCAGACTGCCGCATTACGCGTTCTCCGGCAGATGCTTTGAGACGCAGATGCCCGACCTGACGGCTGCACGGTTCGATGCGTGGCTGAATGCGCAGGTCATGCGAAATTATAAGGAGGATCGACCGTGAATGTAACCGATAATGAAGCACTGATCGGGGCGGTCGGCGAGGACTTTCTCTGGAATGTGGTGTCTGCGTATGTCGAAGCAGATATCCCGCACATCAAGGAAGCGCTCATGCCGATCGGCTATCTCGATCCCGATGATATCGAAAAGCTCAGCAAAGCGGAGGTGCATCAGTCCGATGAATTCACCGTCACAGGATTCACGGAAAAGGACGGGACACTGACCGTCCGCTTTGAGATGCCTGCGATCATCATGGCAAAGAGCGCGGACGAAAGCGCCTTTCTGCGCGTCACGACATACTGCACCGGAACCGCGGAAATTCCCGATCTTCATGCGTATAACTGGAATGCGCTGGATTTTTCGCGGATGCATCTGCCGGAGATCCTCTCCTACAGCCATCTGGTCAGAAATATCCATGTATCCTATGAGGATACCGAGGCGGACGATCTGACGGCACTGCACTGGTAAAACGAACGAAAGGCGGTATGCACATGACCTCCGAATCCTACCGTGATTATATTCTTGAACAGCTCGAAGGCGCGGGGGAGATCCGCTGCCGGAAGATGATGGGCGAATATCTGCTCTACTGCGACGGCAGACTGTTCGGCGGGCTGTACGATGACCGGTTTCTCGTGAAGCCGATTGATGCGGCGCGCAGGATGCTGCCGGATGCGCCGGAGGAGCTGCCCTATCCGGGCGCAAAGCCGATGCTGCTCGTCACCGAAACGGACGACAGCGCGTTTCTTGCTGCGCTGATATCTGAAATGCTGCCGGAGCTGCCCGTCCGGTAAAATGGAGAATCATATGATCAAAATTGCAATCTACGGAAAGGGCGGTATCGGCAAATCGACCTGTACCGCGAATCTCGCTGCGGCATTTGCAATGCGCGGCAAAAGAGTCATCCAGATCGGCTGCGATCCGAAGGCGGATTCCACGATCAATCTGCTCGGCGGAAAGCCGGTCACGCCGGTCATGGACTGGCTGCGCGATCACGATGACGAGCCCGACCGCATTGAGCAGATCTCCGCGCACGGCTTCGGCGATGTGCTGTGCATCGAGACCGGCGGCCCCACTCCCGGCCTCGGCTGCGCCGGACGCGGCATCATTACCACATTCAGCCTATTGAATGAGCTGCGGCTCTTTGAGCGCTTTCAGCCGGATGTCGTGCTGTATGATGTGCTGGGCGATGTGGTCTGCGGCGGCTTTGCGGCACCGATCCGCGAGGGCTATGCCGAGCAGGTGCTGATCGTGACCTCCGGCGAGAAAATGGCGCTCTATGCCGCAAACAATATCAACAATGCCGTGAAGAATTTCGAGGACAGAAGCTATGCGAAGGTGCGCGGCATCATCCTGAACCGCCGGAATGTGCCGGACGAGGAGGAAAAGGTGCGGGCATTTGCCGACGGCGCGGGGCTCGCGGTCACGGCGGATATTCCCCGCTCGGACGATATCACGCGGTATGAGGATATGGGCATGACCGTGATCGAGGGCGATCCGGAATGCGAGACCGCAAAGCGGTTCTTTGCGCTGGCTGATCTGCTGATCGCGGAGAATGAGAAGCGGTAATACAAAAGAGGTGCGGCATGGATGAGAGGATCAGGGCGGCAAAGCAGGGCTTTGAACAGAGCTTTGCTTCCGGCACCTTTTATGACCGTCAGACGCAGGATGAACAGCATTTGCAGCGGATCCTCACGCTTCTGCCGTTCCGGAGCGGAATGCGCATTCTGGATCTGGGGACGGGGACCGGCTATCTGGCATTCCCGATTGCGGAGATGCATCCGGATATCACCGTCACAGGGCTGGATATTGTCGAAAAGGCGCTGGATCTCAACCGCGAAAAAGCAGCGCTTGAGCGGCTTTCCAATCTGCGGTTTGTGACCTATGACGGAACAAGGCTTCCCTTTGCGGACGGTTCGTTTGATCTGGTCATTTCGCGCTATGCGCTGCACCACTTTCCGGATATCCGCGGCAGCATTGCCGGGATCAGCAGGGTGCTGACAGCGGACGGCTGCTTTTTCCTTTCCGATCCTGCGCCGAATGACGGTGATCCGGAACGGTTTGTCGATGCTTTCATGCAGATGAAGCAGGATGGGCATATCCGGTTTTATACAGGGGCGGAATGGGACAGACTCTGCGGAGAACAAGGAATGGAGAGGATCGGCGGATTTGAAAGCAGGATCAGGTTCCCCCGGAAATATCGGGATGCATATGATGCGCTGCTGAAGCAGTATCCGGATGCAGTCACCGAAAGCTATGAGATCCGGAGATCCGGCGACGAGATCCTGATTACAGAAAAGGTCAATAATCTGCTGTATCAGAAACGGGAATGAGGAAAACATGAACAAAGCATATTCGATCACAGCGGCAGAGCTGGCCGCACGCGGCTTTTCCGGACTGCCGGATGAACTCAGCAGCGCAAAGCACATGATCTACAGCTCACCCGCGACGCTCGATTACAATTCACCTGGCGCAAAGGGCTTCGGCGTAAAGCGTGCGGGGCTGGCGATCCCCGGCTCGGTCATGCTGCTGGTCGCGCCGGGCTGCTGCGGACGGAATACCGCGCTGCTCAATGAGCTTGGCTACAGCGAGCGCTTTTTCTACCTGATGCTCGACGATACCGATATCGTCACGGGGCGCTATCTGAAAAAGATCCCGCAGGCCTGCGCGGAGCTGCTCGGCGAATGCGAAACGCCGCCCTCGGCTGTCGTCATCTGCATCACCTGTGTCGATGCGCTGCTCGGCACTGATATGGAGCGTGTCTGCCGGAGCTGCGAGGAAAAGACCGGTGTTCCGACAATACCGGCATATATGTATGCGCTGACGCGGGAAAAGCGTCTGCCGCCGATGGCGCTGGTGCGCAGATCGGTCTATTCGCTGCTGAAGCCGCAGAAGCGCATTCCGACTGCCTGCAATCTGCTCGGCTTTTTCTCCGCGCTGGAGGACGGCTGCGAGATCTATGATCTGCTGCGGTCGGCGGGCATCAAAGCGGTCGGTGAGATCGGCCGCTGTCAGACCTTTGCGGATTATCAGGCGCTCTCCAAAGCAAATTTCAATCTCGTGCTGAATGCGGAATCCCGCTATGCCGCGCAGGATATGCAGGAGCGGCTCGGCATTCCGTATATCGAGCTGACGCGCCTTTACCGGCCTGAGAAGATCCGCAATCAGTACCGGCTGCTCGGTCAGGCGATCGGCGCAGCGCTTGACGATGCGGCATATTATGATGCGGTGCAGGCGAAGATCACGCAGTTCCGCGAGCAATTCGGAGCGCTGCGCATTGCCGTCGGGGAATGTCTGAATGCGGACAGCTTTGAGCTGGCGCTGGCGCTGACGGAATTCGGCTGCACCGTGCCGGAGATCTACGGAACAGTCGGTGAGCGCAATTTTGTGTTCATCAAAAAGCTCGCGGAGGTCTCGCCGGAAACGCGCATCTATTCCAATCTCTCGCCGTCGATGCTCGCCTATGAACGGGACTGCACGCTGGATGCGGTCATCGGCAATGATGCGGTGTATTATCACAGAGATCTGCCCGGCATCGGCTTTCAGGAGGAGGCACAGCCGTTCGGCTACCGCGGCGTGATGCTGCTCCTTGATAAGCTCGGCGCGGCAATGACGGAGCGTGCATGATATGGCGAATGATAATGAAACAATATTTGAATACGGGAATGGAGGGATCCGATGAGCCGGCTGCTGACACATCTTTCGCCCCTCGCACCGGATGATTCCGGTGCCTGCGGCGTATTCTATGAGCTGGGCGGCATCACGGTGATCTGCGATGCCGGCGGCTGTGCGGGCAATGTCTGCGGCTTCGATGAACCGCGCTGGCATGAGAAACGCTCGGCGCTGTTCAGTGCCGGGCTGCGCGATATGGACGCGATCCTCGGCAGAGACAAGCTGCTCGTTGAAAAGCTCGCGAAGATCACGGAGCAGATCCCCGCGGAATTTACTGCGATCGTCGGAACGCCGGTTCCGGCGGTCATCGCGACGGATTATCAGGCGCTCCGGCGCATGGCCGAAAAGAAAACCGGTCTGCCCTGTATCACCGTGGAGACCGACGGCACCCGCGGCTATGATTTCGGGGAGATGCTTGCCTATTCACGGCTGTTCCGGACATTCGCGGCGGAGCAGCTTACCGTGCAGGCGGGCAGGCTCGGCGTGATCGGAGCGACGCCGCTCAGTACCGGCCTGACGCGGGCGGACGGCATCGTTTCCGCATTGCAGTCCGAGGGCTGGAAATCGGTCGTCTGCTTCGGCATGGACAGCGGACTGGACGCACTGCGCCGCGCATCGGAATGTGCGCATCTGCTGGTGATATCGCCGTCCGGTCTGAAGGCGGCGGAATATCTGCATGAGACATACGGCACGCCGTATTCGGTCGGCTGTCCGGTTCTGCCGGAGGATGTGACGGCAGCGGCGCAGGCGCTTTCCGGCGTGCGGGTGCTGATCGTGCATCAGCAGTTCGCGGCGAATGCGCTGCGCGATCGGATGACGGACTGCGCGGTGACCTGCGGGACATGGTTCATGCAGGACGAACGCTATACGCAGCCCGGCGATATCCGGCTGCGCGATGAAGCGGAATTCGGTGCGCTGGTGCAGCGGTATGATGTTGTGATCGCGGACAGGATGCTGCGCCGTGCCGCGCTGAGTTTTGAGGGCGTGTGGATCGACTTCCCGCATTATGCCGTCAGCGGCTCCGCGCAGTGGTGATTGGCTTGGACGAACAAACCGGGGTTTAGTGGTGTCTCCGACGGATTTATATTGGGGCTCTCGCACGCTCCGCTATGAGTTTGCT
>CAMOOV010000154.1 GCA_946621745.1 uncultured Ruminococcus sp. | reverse complement strand
CCAAGGGGCAATGTCCCTTGGGCGGGGTTTGGGGCGGAGCCCCAATATAAATCCGACGGAGACACCACTAAATTCCGGTGTGTATTTCAATTAAAGCACCGGCTTTTTCACATTGTCATAATCGAAATAATACTGCATCGCAAGCTCGTCATTGCCGATCATTTGCAGCATTCCGCCGGTCTCCCAGCGCAGGATCTCGCTCCAGAGATACTTGTCGTTCGTGATCGGGCAGGAGCAGTTCGAGATCACATGGATCTCCGGCGTCTGCTTCTCGGATGCCGAGCGCAGGAAGCCCGCCTCAAAGAGCAGTGCGCCCCATGCGATGTGATAGCTGCTGCTGATGAGCATGACCGAATCCACCTGCGGATAGTCGCGCAGCAGGATATCATAGGAATTCTCCGCGTTTTCAGCGGTCGTGTGCGACTGATCCTCGACGATGAGCCGCTCCTTTGCAAGGCCGTGTTCGAGCATCCAGTCGCCCATAAGCCGTCCCTCGGTCACCTCCGGAGCATTCGCAGCCGTGCCGCCGCCCGTGCAGATGACATAGGCATTCGGATACTGCTCGGCGCATTTCAGCGCGATCTCCAGTCTGCCGACCAGTTCATCCTGCATCGTGCCGTCCGGATTCAGTTCAAAGCCCAGAACGGCCAGCGCGAGCGTATCATCCTGCGGCAGATCGGTCGGAACTTCATCGACATTGACCTTCAGCTCATTGTTCGCATAGTCCCAGTATTTCATGATATCCGTCCAGAGCTTGCCCTTCCGTTCATCTCTGCTGCCAAGCTCATCAAGCAGCGCATTCACCTTGTCGTCGGCCTCGTGATCGTAACAGCCATGCAGCGTGATGATCTGCTCCAGCAGCTCATTTTCGGTCATATTCTCCGGCAGAACGATGCTGCTCTCCGCCTCCGCAGAAGACGCGGAACCATTCTCCGCTGCCGCAGACGATGATGCCGCAGCGCTGCTCTGTGTGCCGTCGGCTGCTGATGACGAACCGCAGCCGCTGAGCATTCCGCAGAGCAGCGCTGCAACCGTAAGCCATGCAATTTGTTTACGCATTTTCTCCTCCGAATTCACTGTCATAAAGTGCCAATCGAGCGGAACCCTCTTGAAAAACTCAATCCGATATGATATAATACTATAAAGAACTGATACAATGATTCCGCCCTGCATAACAAATGTACCGTTCTTTCCGGAAGAAACGGTACATCACGATTCAACGATCAGGCAATGGTCAGGAAATTGCTGAAACCGGTCATGTCAAAGACCTCCATGATCTCCTCATTGACATGTGTCAGTACCATTTCACTGCTGCTCGCGTTGGCTGCTTTCTGCGCAGAAAGCAATACACGCAAACCTGCCGAGGAAATGTAGCTCATCGCTTCACAGTCAAGCACCAGCTTCTGATGCTCCTCCTCGATTTCGTTAATCGCCGTCTCCAGCTCCGGAGCAGTGGTCGTATCCAGTCTGCCGTCAATAACAAGGGTAACGGTGCCGTTCTGAACTTTCTTTTCGATTTTCATGCGCGGATCCTCCTTTTCAGCATGATCGGTATATCTGCATGATAATCACACAGAAGAGGGAAGCGATTCGGTTTCCGCTGTCCTGCGTTTTATTATATCACAGTGCAGGGCACTTGTCAAGAATCCAGAAACAGAAAAGGTGACAAATATACATGATTTTTTCTCCGATCCGGATGTCTGACCGGGATGCGATTGACCGGATCCGTGCCCGCTGCCGCCGGGATACATCCGCGTGGTTTGCGTTTCATTCGCTTTACCTCTGGCAGCATACGCTCGGTCTCTCAATTCTTCTGGAGGATGATTTGTTTGTCATCCGCTACGGCATCATGGGACAGCGCTGCTATTTCATGCCCTGCGGCGCGCCGGCGCGTGTGCGGCAATTTCTCCGCGGGCTGATGCAGACAGGCAGCTTCCGGCTTTTTTATGCGCTGGAAAGCGATCTGCCGATGCTGCTGCGCGATTTTCCGCAGCTCCGGCTGCGCTATGACCGCAGCGGTTCGGAATACCTGTTCGATATCGACACGCTCTGCGGCCTGAAGGACAGCAAGTATCACCGGATCCGCCATCAGATGCATTCGATCCGGAATAAGCATGAGATCTCCGTCATGCCGCTTTCCGCGGAAAATACGGAGGAGGCAAATCTGATCGTCCGGAACTGGTTTCACAGAGACAAGGAAAGGCCTGAGACCAGAGTGACCGATCTCTATGTCACGCAGAAGCTCTTTGACGAAGCAGGCGCTCTGGGTGTGCGCGGAATCGTCGTGCGGCTGGACGGTGCGCCTGCCGGATTTGCGGCCGGCATCCCGCTTTCCGGCAATGTCTTCGATCTTTGCATCCGCAAGCAGGTGACCGGCGAGCGCGGCTTCGGCACATTTCTCTATCTGGCACTTATGGAATCACTCCGGGGACAGTTCCGGCTGCTCAATGCAGAGGAGGATATGGGCATTCCGGGACTGCGCGCCAAAAAAACGGAGCTCAGGCCGACAGGATTGCTCCATGTCTGGGAGGCAGTATATGACACATCCGACCAATGAGGACAGCAGATTTCTCCGGCGCATGACACTCCGGCTGATGCTCCCCTCCATGTGCGTCATGCTCTGCCTTGCGCTGAGCAATGTCGTGGATTCGCTCGTACTGGGCAGGAGCCTGCGGGAAAACGGTCTGGCAGCGGTCAGCCTGACGCTGCCGATCTACATGGTCTATAATGTGCTGGATCTTGCGCTCAGCACCGGCGGCTCCCTGACTTATGTCCGGCTGCTCGCTGAAGGCAAGGCGAAGGAGGCCCGCGCACATTTCTCGGAAATCCTTCTGCTGGCTGTGCTGATGAGCATACCCTTTGTCCTGCTCGGCCTTTTCTTCACGCCGCAGGTCGTTCGCCTGCTCGGTGCACGCCCGAAGCAGGGCGAGGTCTTTCTGCTGGCAGAGGGGTATGCCCATGTCCTGCTCCTGGCGGCTCCCCTGTTCTTTCTCAAAAATGTCCTCTATGAATTCATCCGCAATGATGACGGCGAGAAGCTGGCCGCATTCGGATTTATGGCCGGCACTGCTGCGGATTTCATCCTGAATTTCGTATTCGTGCTCGGCCTTAATATGGGCGTGCGCGGTGCGATCCTTGCAACGGTCTGCGGGCAGTTTCTCTCGCTGTTCATTTACGCCTGTCATCTGCTGCATCCGCAGAGTGTCCTGCGCTTCACCGCCGGCGTGCCGAAGCTGCACCGCATCCGGGAAAGCCTGCGGATCGGCTTTTCGGGCTCCAGCAAATACGGGATGCAGTTTATCTATCTGCTCTGCGCCAACCGGCTCCTGATCGGGATGTTCGAGGCGGAGGGCGTTGCGATCTTCGATTTCATCCTCAATATCGGCTATATCGCCTTCGCGATCTTTGACGGCGCACAGTCCACCGTCCAGCCGCTTGCCGCGACAATGGCCGGCGAACAGAATATCACCGCTGCAAAGCGCATCTTCGCTTCAACGACCGTACTCGGAATGCTGCTGACTGCTGTCGGAATTTTGGTCTGCGGATTCTTTGCGCCGCAGCTCTGCGCGCTGTTCGGACTGAATACCGCCGATGTGACGCCGGATGCCGCAGCATCTCTGCGTATTTATCTGCTGTCTGTCCTGCCTGCCGGTCTCAATATGATGCTCGGCAGCTTTGCACAGGCGCTGGGGAACAAGAAGCTCTGCTTTCTGATGACGCTGCTGCGGAATTTTGCTGTTCTGATCCCGGTTATGATGATCTTCTGCCTGCTGCGTTCGATCACGCAATTCTATTACTGCTGTCTGGTCACGGAGCTGCTGAGCACGGGTATCTGGCTGATCGGCATTCGCATCAGCGGACAAAAGCTGATCGAGGAAAAGGATGCACTTCCCACGCTGCACACCGGTCTTTACGGTGAGGATGCGGATATCGGCCGCCTCATCAATGAGACCGCCGCATTCTGTAAAAAATGGAATGCAGATCAAAAGCAGTCCTATTTCGCCACGCTGACCGTCGAGGAGGTTTGCACTGCGATTCTCGCAAACACCGCGCAGATCTCCCGCCGCGCAAGGAACAGGCGCTATATTCAGATTACACTGATTGCCAAGCCGGGCGGCGATTTTGAACTGCATCTGCGCGATAACGCCCGGTCGTTCAATCCGTTCAGTCTGTATACACGGCAGATCCGCCGCGCCGATGCGGAAATGAACACCGATACACTCGGCATCCTCATCGTCAAGGAAAAAGCAAAGCAGTTCTTTTACCGCCGGTATCTCGGCTTCAATGTGCTGGTCATAACCGTGTGAGGAAACAATATGATACAATATCAGCACGCTGCGGCGCCGCAGCTCGCGCAGCTGGAACAGCTCTGGCACAGCGTGTTCGGCGATACGCCTGCTTTTATCCATGCATTTTATCAGTACTGGTATCCGCGCAGCATCATCCTGACTGCAATCGACGGCGCAGAAACGGTCGGTATGCTGCATCTGCTCCCGCTGGAAGGCGCCGGCCGTGAGGCACCGCACAATTTGATCTATTGCTATGCCTGTGCCGTCCGGCCGGATCAACGCGGACAGGGCATCTGCACGGAGCTGTTCCGGCAGGCTGCCGCGATCGCACAGCGCCGGAAGGCCGATCTGCTGCTTGTCCCCGCAAACCAGCAGCTTGTCATTCTGTACGAAAGGTACGGGTTCCGGACGGTGCCGTTTTACAGCGCTGCCGCTGCCGAATGCAGGCAGGCATCGCTGCCGCGCACAGTGATTACGGAGCTGGAGCCGTCGGCCTATGCCGCGGTGCGTCAGCGCTTCTTTGGCAAGCTGCCCTATACAGGATTCTGGGATCCGGAGACGCTCCGCTTTGCGATGGATGACCTGAAGGAATGCGGCGGCTTTGCTCTGCGGATGCAGACGGAGGAAGAAACCTGCGCAGTCCTCGGCACCTGCCGCGGCGACACGCTCGATCTGACCGAGCTTGCGGCGCCCGCTGCCCTGCGGGATACGCTGTTTCAGGCTCTGATGCACCGTTTCGGCTGCGGCAGACTGGAATGCCGTGTCCCGTTTGATCCGTCACTTCCCTGCCGCAGCGGCATGATCCTCCCGCACGGCGGCAGTGTTCCTGAAAGCTGCTGGTTTCCGCTGGATCTACTCTGAATGATTACGGAGATACTGCCATGAAGATAATTCAAATGAAAAAAAAGCATTTCTCTCTTGCAACAAAAACCGCAATCGGCATTTTCCTGTCGATCATGGTCTGCACGGCCGCTCTGCTTGCATCCATGTATTCGCTGGTCAAGCGCACAACGAGACAACTTTACGAAGACAAGGCGCTCCAGCTCTCGCAGACAATGGCCAATATCCTGAACGCCGGCCAGCAGCCGACGGAACCGGAAGCATATAATGAAATGATGGCATCTTTGGAGCAAAACGACTTTTTTAATGCTGAGGAGTATTACCGGGGCATGGGGAAATACCTGCTGTCCTTTCAGCATACATATAATGATATCAAATTCATGTATATCCAGCGGGTAGATACCGAGCGGGATGTCGTCACCTATCTTGCCGATATGGATGATCAAGATCCGTATTCCTACGGCGATGAGGTGCCGTTCGCAGAGGCAAACCTCGATAAGACACTGGATGAGATCCTGCTGCACCCCTTCACCTCAAACGGAAAGGACGGCTGGCTCTGCTCCTCTCTGGCACCGATCGCCTATGAATCGGATACATCCGCGATCGCAGTCGGCGTGGATATTTCCATGGAGCTTGTCCGGCGGCGCATTATCAAGGAAATGGCCGTGATCGCAGGCATCAGTCTGCTCATCGGCCTGACCATGGCGCTGCTCACGGGCTTCTCCCTGAACCGCACGATCATCAGGCCGGTAACAGAGCTTTCGGAGGCAGCCTCCTGCTATGACAGTGCGCTCATTTTGCAGGATGTGCAGTCGAAGCTCTCGCAGCTGGATATTCATACCGGCGACGAGATCGAAACGCTGAGCTGCTCCGTGCAGAAAATGGAGCGTGAGATCAAGCAGTATGTCATGGATCTGACGCAGGCGACCGCTGCCAATGAGCGCATCAGTGCTGAGCTGAATATTGCAGCGAATATCCAGTCTGCCATGCTGCCGCGCATATTCCCGGCCTTTCCCGACCGTGACGACTTCGATCTCTATGCGACGATGCATCCGGCCAAGGAGGTCGGCGGCGACTTCTACGATTTCTTCCTGCTGGATTACGATCATCTCGCATTCATCGCTGCCGATGTTTCCGGCAAGGGTGTTCCTGCCGCACTGTTCATGGTCATCGCCAAGACACTGATCCGCAATCAGACGCAGTTCGGCCTGCCGCCTGAAAAGGTCTTCACCAAGGTCAATATGCAGCTCTGTGAGCATAACGATGCGCAGATGTTCGTTACGGCATGGATGGGCATTCTGGAGCTTTCGACCGGTAAGGTCATCTATTCCAACGCAGGCCACACGCACCCTGCCGTGATCCGGCAGGACGGCAGCTGTGATTATGTCAAGGCTCCCGCCGGCTTCGTGCTTGCCGGTATGGAGATGATGCAGTTTAAGCAGGGCGAGCTTCAGCTCTCTCCCGGCGATACGCTTTTCCTCTATACGGACGGTGTCACGGAAGCGACCGATGCCGATGAACAGCTTTACGGAGAAGCGAGACTGCTCGAGGCACTCCGTGATGCCGCAGATGCATCCCCGCAGGAGCTGATCGGCAGCGTCAAGGCATCCATCGACAGCTTTGTCCGGGAAGCACCGCAGTTTGATGATATCACAATGCTTGCCGTGCAATATAAGGGCGAGGGCACGGATGTCTTTACTGAGACGAAAACATTTATTGCGATCAAGGATAATCTTCCGTCTGTGACAGGCTGGCTCGAAGAACTGCTTTCCCACTATGACTGCCCGATGAAGCTCATGCATAAGCTCAATATCGCTGCGGAGGAGATCTTCATCAATGTCGCAAGCTATGCATATCCGCAGGGCACCAGCACGGTCGATCTGACCTTCCACTACCGGAGCGATCCGCGGACAGTACAGCTTACATTCACAGATAAGGGTATCCCCTATGATCCGCTGAAAAAGCGGGATCCGGATGTCTCGCTCGGCGCAGAGGAGCGGAAGGCCGGTGGCCTCGGCATCTACATGGTCAAGCAGTACATGGATAATGTGTCCTACCGCTATGAGGACGGCCGCAATATCCTGACGCTGACGCTCGCGCTGCCGGAGCCTGATCACGCCGCACATACAGACACCGCTGCGGTCAGTACGACCTGATCCCGTTACAGCACTTCCCGGCCGTATTCCGGCCGGGAAGTTTTTCATACAAACCGGAGTTTAGTGGTGTCTCCGACGGATTTATATTGGGGCTCCGCCCCA
>CAMOOV010000153.1 GCA_946621745.1 uncultured Ruminococcus sp. | reverse complement strand
ATAGCATCCGCGAAGCGGATACCTCTATTTAATCATCAAAAGCTGCCCCATAAATCTTGGTTTTATAGATAATTCGTTGCCGAAGTAATAATGAAACGGCGAAAAAACGGCATAATACCTATTGACAAAATAGGCTTTCTGTGCTATAATATCGTTAATCCCTATTATTTTACTAGGAATAACAAGAAAGGAACCAAGGCATGGAATTATTGCGGATCGACCGGCTCTCTGCCGGGATCGAAGAAAAGGAATTGCTGCACGGCGTCTCGCTGACCGTCGGCAGCGGCGAAACACACATTTTAATGGGGCCGAACGGCGCGGGAAAATCGACGATCGGGCTGACTGTCATGGGCAGTCCGGAGTATCAGGTCACGGGCGGCAGGATCCTCTTTGAGGGCGAGGACATCACGGAGGAATCCGCGGACCGCCGCGCAAAGCGCGGGATCTTTCTTTCGTTTCAGAATCCGGTTGAGATTCCGGGGCTCTCGCTTTCGGATTTCCTGCGCAATGCGATGGAGCAGGTTTCCGGAAAGCGCCTGAAGCTCTGGGACTTCAAAAAGCAGCTCCGCGCAGCAATGGATGTTCTGCAAATGGATGCCGCCTATGCCGACCGCGATCTGAATGTCGGCTTTTCAGGCGGCGAGAAGAAAAAGGCGGAGATCCTGCAATTACTGATGCTGAAGCCGAAGCTCGCGATTCTCGACGAGACCGATTCCGGACTGGATGTGGATGCGGTGCGGACGGTCTCGGCGGGCATCGCGGCCTATCGGGAGCAGTGCGGCGGATCGCTGCTCATCATCACGCATAATACGAAAATTCTCGAATCGCTGACCGTTGACCGGACGCATATCATTGCGGACGGACGGATCACCGCAGAGGGCGGCGCGGAGCTGATCGACGAGATCAACCGCAGCGGCTTTGAGAGGTACACGGAGAGAGCAATATGAAACAAAAAGCACAGGTCGCGGATATCGACCGCAGTCTCTATGATTTCCGTTATGATGAGGACGCGGCGGATCTGCTGGCGAGCGGCATCACGCCGGAGATCATCCGTGAAATATCAGAAGAAAAGGGCGATCCGGAATGGATGCGGGCGTTCCGCCTGCATTCGCTGGAGATCTTCGCGAAAACGGAAATGCCCCCGTGGGGGCCGCCGGTTGACGGTCTGAATCTGGACAATATTGTCGCATATATCCGCCCGAAATCCCGCATGAATACCGACTGGAACGATGTGCCGGAAAATATCAAGGAGACCTTCGAACGGCTCGGCATCCCGCAGGCAGAGCGCGAATCGCTGGCAGGCGTCGGCGCACAGTATGACTCCGAGCTGGTCTACCACAATGTCCGCAAGGAGGTCGCGGAATCCGGCGTTGTCTACACCGACCTCGAAAGCGCAATGCATGATCCGCGCTTTGCGGAGATGATCCGGACGCATTTCATGAAGCTCGTTCCGCCGACCGATCACAAATTTGCGGCGCTGCACGGCGCGGTCTGGTCGGGCGGATCGTTTGTCTATGTGCCGGCGGGCGTGCGGCTGGAGATCCCGCTGCAATCCTACTTCCGGCTCAACGCAAAGGGCGCGGGACAGTTTGAGCATACGCTCATCATCGTCGAGGATGACGCCTATCTGCATTTCATCGAGGGCTGCTCTGCGCCGAAATACTACGAAGCCGGACTGCACGCCGGATGTGTGGAGCTGTATGTCGGAAAGCGCGCAACTCTGCGCTATTCGACGATCGAAAACTGGTCGAAGAATATGTATAATCTCAATACGAAACGAGCCGTCGTCGCGGAGGGCGGCCGCATCGAATGGGTATCCGGCAGCTTCGGTTCTCATGTTTCGTATCTCTATCCGATGAGCATTCTGAACGGCCGCGGCGCTCATGCCGAATTCACCGGCATCACATTCGCCGGCGCGGGACAGAATCTCGATACCGGCGCAAAGATCGTTCACAATGCACCGGAGACCTCCTCGCATATCGACACGAAGTCGATCTCGAAAAGCGGCGGCATCAGCACATTCCGCAGTGCAGTGACGGTCGCGGAGCAGGCGTTCGGGAGCCGTTCCTCGGTGAGCTGTGAATCGCTGATGCTCGACAGCATTTCGCGCTCGGATACCGTTCCGGTCATGGACATCCGCACCGATCAGGCGGATATCGGCCATGAAGCGAAGATCGGCCGGATCAGCGATGATGCGGTATTTTATCTGATGTCGCGCGGGCTGGATGAGCAGAGCGCCCGTGCGATGATCGTCAGCGGCTTTGCGGACAATGTCTCGAAGGAGCTGCCGCTCGAATACGCAATGGAAATGAACAATCTGATCCGGCTGGAAATGACCGGCAGCACCGGCTGAGGGGAGGGCATCATGGAAACAAAATTCACGACAAGACTGCCCGTACCGACCTTCCGCTTTCTCGGTGTCAACGGCACGGAGCGTGTACTGCCGGCGGAGCCGCCGGCGCCTGCCGCCCTCAGCGGCACGGGCATTCAAAGGCTCGATATCACAGCAGATGCGGCATTTACCGTCACCGGCGGGCAGACCGTCATCATGGATATTCACGCGGAGCAGGCCTATCTGCAAACGCATCTGCAAGCGGATGCGAATGAGAAGATCCGGCTCGTGCAGATCTTCCACGGGGACTGCGTTTGCAGCCGCCTGACCGCCGATCTCGCCGATCATGCGGCGGCTGAGCTGGTGCAGATCTATCTGCACGGCACCGATACCGTCAGCGATACGGAGATCCGCATGAACGGCAGAAAGTCCGCATTTACAGCGAATATCGGCTATCTCGCAGACGGGGATGCGCGGCTTGATCTCAATCTGAATGTCATACAGTCCGGCAAAAAATCCGTTTCGGATATTGATGTGCAGGGCGTTCTGCGCGAACGGGCAAGGAAGATTTTCCGCGGAACGATCGACTTCCGGCAGGGAGCCGCGGGCGCATCCGGCGCGGAGCATGAGGATGTGCTGCTGACCGATCCGGCGGTCGTCAACAAGACCGTTCCGGTCATTCTCTGTGCAGAGGAGGATGTCGCCGGAACGCACGGCGCGACCGCCGGTCAGCTCGATGCGCGGGTGATCTTCTATTTGCAGTCGCGGGGGATCCCGGAACCGGAGATCCGCGAGCTGATTGCACAGACGAAGCTCGGCGGCGTGATCCGTCAGATCGGCGATGCAGATACAGAGCGGGCAGTCTGGCGGCTGCTCGGAAGGGAGGATGCGGATGAGCCTGTCACGGAAGAATGATTTCCCCGTATTTGCGCAGTTCCCGGATATGGTCTATCTGGACAGCGCCGCAACCGCGCAGAAGCCCGCGGCGGTGATCGAAGCAGAGGCCGCGTATTACCGCGAGGCGAATGCGAATCCGCTGCGCGGGCTTTATGATCTGAGCGTCCGTGCGACGGATGCGTATGAAAATGCGCGTGAAGCCGTGCGCGGATTCATCGGTGCGGCATCGGCAAAGGAGATCGTGTTCACGCGCAACGCGACCGAGAGCCTGAACCTGATCGCATACAGTCTCGGCAGGGCGGAGCTGTGTGCGAATGATGAGATTCTTGTCGCAATATCGGAGCATCACAGCAATATGCTCCCTTGGCAGATGCTGGCGCGGGAGACCGGCGCAAAGCTGCGGTATCTCGAATGTGACAGCAGCGGGATCTATACGGAGGAAGCGCTCCGTGCCGCTTTGACACCGCATACGAAAATCTTCGCAATCGCGCAGATTTCCAATGTGTTCGGGCGCATTCAGCCGATCGCGGAATTTGCAAAGATCTGCCATGAGAACGGCACTCTGATCGTCTGCGACGGCGCACAGAGCGTCCCGCATATCCCCGTGGATGTGCAGGCGCTCGATGTGGATTTTCTTGCGTTTTCCGGACACAAGATGTTCGCGCCGATGGGCATCGGCGTCCTCTACGGAAAAGAAGCGCTGCTGCAAAAAATGCCGCCGTTTCTGTACGGCGGGGAGATGATTGAGTATGTGACGCGGGAGGGCGCGGAATATGCCGAGCTGCCGCATAAATTCGAGGCCGGAACGGTCAATGTCGGCGGCGCCGTCGGCCTGCACGTGGCGATCGGATATATCCGGTCGGTCGGCTTTGCGGAGATCATGCAGCGGGAGGATGCGCTGACGGCGCTTGCCGTCGAACAGATGCGCCGCATCCCGCATATTCAGATCATCGGCGGGGACGATCCGGCCGCGCATCACGGCATCGTGACATTCGCGGTGGAGGGCGTGCATCCGCATGATATCGCGGCGATTTTCGATGCGGACGGCATTGCGGTCCGTGCGGGACATCACTGCGCACAGCCGCTGCATCAGCATCTCGGCGTTCCCTCGACAGCGCGCATGAGCCTTGCATTCTACAATGATGAACAGGATATCGAAAAGTTCATAGATACGCTGAAAACAGTAAGGAGGCGAATGGGCTTTGCCGGATAATTTCTATGATGAGGTGCTGATCGACCACAATCTGCATCCGCAGCATCTGCACGGGCTGCCCGGCGCGACCTGCTCCCACGCGGGCATGAATCCGAGCTGCGGCGATGAGATCACGCTGCATCTGACCGTGCAGGACGGCGTGATTGCGGACGGCGCGTTCACCGGTGTCGGCTGCGCCGTATCGCAGGCATCCGCAGATATCATGCTCGATCTCATCATCGGGCGGACGGTGGAGGAAGCGCGGGCGCTGACGGCGCTGTTCCGGAAGATGATCGCCGGTGAGATCACGCCGGAGGAGCTGGAACAGCTGGAGGAAGCCGGTGCGCTGCAAAATATTGCACGGATGCCGGCGCGTGTGAAATGTGCGCTGCTGAGCTGGCGGACACTGGAGCATCTTCTGGATCCGGACGGTACCGCTGCCGGCTGACACCCGATTTGCGCAGTTTGTCATTTATCTTCAAAATACGCAAATGCGCTGTTTTCCGTCGCGGAGAGCAGCGCATTTTGTGTATTTGCCGGTCGGCAGAGCCCGGCTCCGGTTTGAGATCAGGCGGCGGAACGGTTCTGTTTATTTCCTGTATCTATTGCACTATTTATTATAATATGCTATTATGAGAACTGCATATCGCGGTAAAGCAACAGTATTCAAAAATCGCGCTATATCGCAAAAACAGGCCGGATAGACAAATCAGATTTTCCAATTTTAACGTGGCTTTCAGCCAAATAGTTGACCAAAAGTTGCCCAAATAACAGCAAGACAAGCGAATATATCAACAGAAGCAGCCGCCGGTGATTTTTGCTCACCGGCGGCTGTTCTTTATTATGGATTGTCATGAAGAAGTATGTGTTTCAGGAGTATGTCCAGTTTTTGGCTTCGCTGATCTTTGCAGAAATGTCTTCCCAGGTCGGAATCACACTGTTACTCAGATCAGTATTATGGAATCCCGGTGTACCATATTTCTGATAATGCAGATTATCCGTATACCGGATAATCTCGCCGAGTAGCTGAGCGTATTCGGATGGTTTCTGATCTGCGGTGTTTTTTCCGGCACTTTCTTTTTTCATTTCCAAATATTGCCGTAAATTTTGTTTGCAAGTCTTTTCGATTTTGCGTATTTCATCACTTGTAAGTTCATGATCCGAATGTGCGATCGCATAATCCGCAGAAAAAGCCATGAGAAAATCTGATTCTGTCGGGGGATTCGGCAAGCCGAGCACGCTCCAGTCAATCTGTGGGTTTTCCCATTCCTTCGGTGTATGTTCGGAAATACAGGTATCATAATAGGTTTGATCTGCAAGATATTGAGTCACAGTCAGTCCGGTCATTCCAAACTCATATTTCAGTCTGATTGCGGCATTGATTCCATTCATCTCCTGCTCCCCGAGCGGATAGTCCGTTCCGCCGCGCATATCACCGGGGATAATATCTGCCTGCTGTAATTGTTCGCTGCTGAGCGGATACCTGTCTGTCAGTTCATTGAGTTCATAATAGAAAATCAGGTTTGCAAGCGCACCGTCTGCCAATGTGAAAGCGCCGTCCAGATCAAAATCGCCAACTGCATTTACTTCGGCTGTTTGCTCGTGATCCATAGCATTCACCACGGCAGTCGTTTCAGCATTATGTGGTACTGTTTCGGTTTCCGGTATCGTTTGTGTTTCAATTGCTGCTGCGGATGTTTTCGCCGGAGAGGCGGTTGACTCTGTTGTGAGAATATTACTTATAGCCTGTTCTGCAATCGTTTCCTGCTGTCTGCTTTTAACTGGCTGTGTGCTCGTGATAATCGCTGCTGCGTCACGATCACTTGAAACATTTTCAACAGTCTCAACCGGAATACCGGAAAGCTGCTGCATTTCATCCCGCTGCTCATGCAGTATAACAGCACCGACTGTGATTACAGCCATGACACCGGCTGCAAGGCTGCCCCATGTCAACAGCCGCGAAACATAATCCGCAGATTTTGATTTGTGTACCCGAATCGGCTGCGGCTGTGCGGTTTTCGTATGTGTTTGCCCGATTCCGGTATCCGCAGACTGCTGTACCAGCCGCGCTTCAAAATCCGGCGGAAACCGGTGCGGTGTATCCGGAATCTGCTCCTGTGCAATGAGCAGCATCGAAGACTCCACTTGTTTTTCAAATTCATTGTTCAGCATCCGTATCACCCTCATAGATCTTTTTCAGATGCGCCAATGTGCGGCGCACTCTTGAATTTGCTGCCTCCTCTGAGATCCGAAGCTGCGCTGCGATCTCCTTGTATGTCAGCCGCTCCCAGAAACGCATCCAGAGGAGCTGCTGTTCGGCTTTCGGCAGTTTTCGGATCATCTCTGCAAGCTCGTGTGCCTCATAGACTGCGGCATCGCTTTCCGCCGGAAGCAGACTGATCTGATTCTCCTCCGCATTCATATCTGCGGAAATCTGATGCTGCATCCTGCGCCGGAGATCAAGCGCTGTATTGCGTGTCATAACAAAAATATACGCGCGCATTGCATCTGGGTTATCGAAAGGCAGTTTTTCCGCTTTTTCAATCATTTTCAGTAGCGTTTCCTGCACGGCATCCTCGGCATTCTGCATCTGCTTCAGGATGCTGAACGCGATCTGATACATCAGACTGCCGTATGAATGAAACAGCTTTCGGATTTGCTCTGAACGGTGATCGTGTTGATTGCCGGCATTCATGATTCACGTCCCCTTTCACCACTTGAACGCTCATGCACCATGATTTCCGTCATGCTGCGGTGAAATTTTGTTGCAAGTTACAATTCATGGATAGAATTACAATCCGCGTTTGTCTGTTATGCCTGCTCATGAGCGGATTACAGTAAAACGCTCCCTGCATGTTCAGAGAGCGTTTCAGTATAAAGCATAGCATTTCAAGAGCTGTGTAATTCTTTCATCAGGTCAATTTGCCTTGTTCCGATTCCCTGATATTTTGTATCATGTGTCACCATTACAA
>CAMOOV010000152.1 GCA_946621745.1 uncultured Ruminococcus sp. | reverse complement strand
CTTAAGGGGCAGCGTCAGTAATAAGCCCTTATAGGGCTTTTGCAAACCACCCGTTTAACGGGTGGTTTTGATTCGGAATCAATCGAGCTTTGCGCTTTTGCGGAGAATTGCGGTCACATCGTCTCCGGTGAAATGGCCGTCATGATTCATGTCGGTGTTCAGCTAGGGAACCACTGATTATATCCCGCATGACGGCCTGCGTTTTCATCATCATGTCCGAAAACGCCTTTCCGGACGCGCAGAGCGTGCTGCCATGAATAGAATCGCAGATGACAAGGGGGAAAAGTCCGCAGCATTCATAAGACTGTGCGGCATACACATAATGAATAAGCCCTGACATTCCGGAATATCCGGGATGCCATGGCTTTTGTCACTGATCCGATATTGATGCGGTCAGACGCTGCTGCTGCGGACTGCTTCTCTGAGCGGGAGTACAGAGGGTGCAGATACGCTCAGTTCATCAACACCCATCCGCAGGAATGTATCGGTCAGAGAAGTGTCTGCTGCAAGCTCTCCGCAGATTCCAACCCATCTCCGGCGGGCATGGGCATTGCGCACGGTCATCTCAATGAGCCGCAGGATCGCTTCATGGTGCGGATCCGAAAAAGCAGCGAGATTTGGGTTTTGCCTGTCGCAGGCAAGCGTGTACTGCGTCAGATCATTCGTTCCGATACTGAAAAAATCGACCGTCGGCGCAAGCAGGTCACTGATGATTGCGGCAGCCGGTGTCTCAATCATGATTCCAAGCTCCACACTGTCACTGAACGGTATACCGTCCCTTTTCAGTTCCTGCTTTGTCTGCTCGCATATGGCAAGGCACTGCTCGACCTCGCTGACTGAAGTAATCATCGGGAACATGATGCCGAGCTGTCCGTAGGCGGAAGCGCGGTACAGTGCACGCAGCTGTGTCCTGAACAGCTCCGGTCTGGTCAGGCAGATGCGGACTGCGCGGAGTCCGAGCGCGGGGTTTTCCTCCCTGTCCAGTCCGAAATAGCCGATCTGCTTATCCGCGCCGATATCAAGTGTGCGGATAATGACCTGCCGCCCGCCCATGCGCTCCAGTACCGATTTATATGCGGCAAACTGCTGTTCCTCGGTCGGATAGTCGTCCTGCTCCAGATAAAGGAATTCCGAGCGGAACAGTCCGATTCCTCCGGCATCATTGGCCAGCGCTGCATCAACGCCGTCCGGGCCGCCGATATTTGCGAAAATCCGGATCTCTCTGCCGCTTTTTGTTCGGTTTGGCTTGCCCTTCAATTCTAAGAGCAGCTGTACTCGACGGATATCCGCCTGCTGCATGGAACGGTATGTCTGCTCAGTTTCTGCATCCGGATTCAGGATCAGCTTTCCGGTATGGCCGTCCGCGATCAGCAGATCACCGTCTCTGACGGCAGCCTGAAATGCCGCTCCTGCCCCGATCACAGCGGGAAGATTCATGTTTCGGGCAAGGATCGCCGTATGCGAATTCGGAGCGCCGAATGCGGTTACAAACCCCAGTACGCAGCTTTTGTCGAGCGAAGCTGTCTCACTTGGCGCAAGGTCATCTGCAACGATAATCCGCTTTTCGACGCCTGTCAAGGTTTCCCGTTCTGCACCGGACAGACAGGCAATCAGCCGGTTTGAAATATCTCTGACATCTGCCGCCCGCGCCTGCATATAGGCATCGTCCATTGCAGCGAAGATTCCGGCGAATTCTTCACCTGCGGCAGAAACCGCATATTCGGCACTGACCTGTTCCGTGGAGATCAGTTCCGCGATGCGTTCACAGTAATCATCATCCTCCAGCATGATCTGATGCATCTGAAAGATCTGTGCTTCGTCCTCACCGACTGCTGCGAGTGTTTTATCATAGAGCGCAGAGAGCTGTTCCGATGCGGCTGCCTTTGCGTCAGCGAACCGACCCAGCTCCTGCGCGGTATCGCCGATCGGCTGCCGGCTGATCTCTGTTTTCCGGCGCCTGAACAGCGAGACTTTGCCGATTGCGATTGCCCCGCAGACGCCCTTTCCGCTGAATGATTCCATATCCGGTTACAGGTTCTCTGCCAAGAATGTCCGGACGGCCTCTGCCGCCGCATCCTCATCCGGGCCCTCCGCGGTAATGGTTACGGTATCACCGCATTTGACGCCGAGCGCCAACACTGCCATGATCTTCGTGAGATTTACGCTTTTGTCGCCATTTTGAAGCATGATCGTCGTGCCTGCGAAGCGCTTCGCCTCCATGACAAGCCGACTTGCGGGTCTCGCATGAAGACCGACTTCATCCTTTATGGTGTACTGAAATGATTTCATAACAGAGCCTTCCTTTCTGTAGCGCATCTTTATGCAGATGCCGCAGATGTATAATCATATTATAACATATTATGAGAAAAAGTGCAATGGATATAGTAAAATAAAATTGGCTGTTTCGCTGCCTGATATCAAATCGGAGCCGGGCACTGCCCGGTTATAACATATTATGAGAAAAAGTGCAATGGATATAGTAAAATAAAATTGGCTGTTTCGCTGCCTGATATCAAATCGGAGCCGGGCACTGCCCGGTTATAACATATTATGAGAAAAAGTGCAATGGATATAGTAAAATAAAATGGGCTGGTTTCGCTGCCTGATATCAAATCGGAGCCGGGCACTGCCCGGTTATAACATATTATGTGGCGGAAAGTGCAAGGAATACAATCAAATCTTACCCCTTGCACTTTTGGCTATTATATGGTATAATTATTAAAAGGCATTCGTTATCTCTTGATGCATAAGCGTATTTCAGCAAAAAGCCCGAAGCCCGGTACCGGCGATTGCGCCTATCCGTACGCGGTGATGTCTGAGCACCGGCATCGGTCACAAATCTGACAGTTTGATATCTGGTTGACAGGTCAGAGATGATATGGGGGGCCTTATTACAGGAAGAACAGGTTATCTGTTCAGATTATCGTTGTATGAAAGGATTTGTGTTATGAAAAAAAGAATCACTGTTATGGCCGCACTGGCTGTCCTTGCAATGGCGCTGACAGGCTGCGGAAGCGGGACACAGGAAAACAGTGCTGCCACAAACGCCGCGCAGACGCAGGCACAGACAGTTTCCGGCTATTCAGGGATTGATGTGGAATCGCCTGAATGGGTGGGAAAGCTCGATGCTGCTGTGAATTCCGAGCAGGTGTTCGTGGTTGCAGCATTCAGCGAGGAGGCAACCGATGCCTGGATCTCGCTCCATGAAAAGCAGGATGACGGCAGCTGGCATATGGTCATGACGACACCTGGCTTTATCGGTAAAAACGGACTTGGCAAGACCAAAGCAGGTGATGCCAAAACGCCTGTCGGTGAGTTCCATTTCAACCGTGCTTTCGGCATCGCTGATGATCCCGGCAGCAAGATCCCCTATGTCAAGGTGGACGGCGATACCTACTGGTCGGGCGACGGACAAGAGGGACATCACTATAATGAGATGGTAGATATCAAGGATATCCCCGATCTGAATACCGCCGAATCCGAGCGTATCCTCGACTACATCTATCATTATCAGTATTGCCTGAATATCAGCTACAATGAGGAGTGTACGCCCGGACTCGGCTCGGCGATCTTCCTGCATTGCTTCGGCCCTGCAAAGCCGTTTTCAGGCGGCTGCGTCGCGATTCCTGAGGACTATATGCGATTCGTGATGCAGAGAGTCGATGACAAGACCGCCGTCGTCATCAATACCTATGAAGCGCTCTCCGGTACGGATGAATGGCCTGAGAGTACATGGCCGCAGGTAAAGTAATCTGTCGGCTGCAAGCTGAATACAGCACAAAGGCCACCGTGAACGAACACGGTGGCCTTTGTATGGTAAATAGGATGTGTTTCTAAAGATCCTTTCCCATCACACAAGCGTCCAGTCGGTACGGGAACCGTTCACCGATTCTGATCGAAGATGTCCCCTGAACGACCGGAACCAATCCGGCACGAAAGGCCGTGCCGTGACGGTATCAATATCGTGCCTGTCGAGAAACATATTATCTGCACTGCACTCCTCAAAATTGAACAGTGCGTCGGGATATTTTTTCATATACTCCGCGGTGATTGCGAGTATCATATCCGAATTCATCTTTTCGTGCTGCTTGTCATCCCAGATGAAATGGAAAAACACCTGACAGTAATAAAGCGTGCCGTTTATCGTATAGATCGGTTCATCTTCCTCATCTGCCCAGACCACCGCGTATTTTGGACTGCCGGCATTCTGCTGAATATGCACCGACCAGTCATAATTTTCTTCGACCTCTGTATAGTATCCGAGCGGACGGATGATCTCCAGAAACGCCGCAGTGCGCGCCTTCTCCGTCATCCCTGTCCGCTGCGGACGAACGATCCGTACTGTTGATGCCATATTTCATCTCCATTTTGTTCACGGCGCGGGAGATTCACTGCGCTGCATAATATGCAAGATAATCGCGGACAAGCTGCTCGGCATCGGCATAGGATTCCAGCGAGGCGGAGCGCCCGCGGAATGCCGATGCGCCCGGATAGCCTTTGAGATACCAGAGCGCGTGCTTGCGGGCTTCACGCATGGCCATCCGCTCGGATTTTTCGCTCCGTTCGAGGATCATGCGGATATGCCGGAGCATTTCATGCAGCCTTGCTTCGGCATCGGGCGGGGTGAATGTTCCGCCGCTGACGGCAGCTTCGATCTCCGCAAAGAGCCACGGATTGCCGTAGGTCGCGCGGCCGGCCATGACCAGATCGCAGCCGGTCTCGGCATACATCCGCAGTGCCGATGCACCGTCCGTGACATCGCCGTTCCCGATGACCGGAACCTTTACGGCGCGCTTGACTTCGGCAATCGGCTTCCAGTCTGCATTGCCGCTGTAAAACTGCGTCCGCGTTCTGCCGTGAACCGTGATGAATGCTGCGCCCTCGGCCTCCATGCGCTTTGCAAATTCCGCCGCACAGACGCTTTCCGCATCCCAGCCGGTGCGCATTTTGACTGTCACCGGACAGGCGCCGTCAGCCGCTTTGACGGCTTCCCGCATCAGCTGACCGGCAAGCTCCGGTGTTTTCATGAGTGCAGCGCCCGCGCCCTGATTGACGACCTTCGGCACGGGACAGCCCATATTCAGATCAATGAAATCCGGCCGGAAGGGGAGCAGCCGCCGGACCGCTTCCGCAATGAATTCCGGCTCGGCACCGAAAAGCTGCAAGCCCATCGGCCGCTCGGCATCGGTAATGCGGCAAAGCTCCGCGCTGCCGCGGCTGCCGTAGCAGAGCCCCTTTGCGGAGACCAGCTCGCCTGTGACCATGCAGGCACCGTGTTCCCGGCAGAGCAGCCGGTAAGCGGTATCTGCGACCGATGCCATCGGCGCGAGTGCGGCGGTCTGCGGCACGGTGATGCCGGCCAGTGTGATTTGTTTCATGCTGTCATTCCTATCGTATCAGATTCCGAGAATGCGTTCTGCATTCCGGTGTGTGATCTGCTCCAGCTCACCGTCAGTCAGGCCGATCGACCGGAGATATTGCAGGGTATCTGCGGGATCCTCCCACGGCGAATCCGAACCGAACAGCACCTTGTCCGCGCCGTGATTCCGGATGATGCGAAGGCACTGCTCCGGAGGGAGGAACTGCGCAATATATGCAGTATCAAGAAAAATCGGCGTTCCGACGAGATATTCCTCGACCATATCCCACTGATCCCAGCCGCCGAGATGCGCCGCGATGAGGTTTTCACCGCTGACAAAATCCAGCGCATGACGGATCTTGTCCGGCGAGGTGTAGACCGGCGGCGGCAGGCCGATATCCGCGCCCGCATGGAAGATCACAAGCAGACCGAGCGATTCCGCCGCCTGCAAAATGCGGATGACCTCCGGACTGTCGATGTCGTACTGCTGAAACTGTAAATGCAGCTTGATGCCGAGAAATCCGCGGCGCTTGAGATCAGCGAGCACCGCAGGCGCATCGGGATCGGCAGGATGTACCGTGCCGAATGAAATTGTCCGCGCATCGCGCACTGTTTCCGCGTAGTCATTGATATGCGCGGTCTGCGAGGGCTTTGTTGCGATCGGCAGACAGATGCTCAGATCGACATGAGAACGCTGCATCGAATCAAGCAGGCCGTCCAGCGTGGCGGGGCGGCAGGTCAGCGCTTCACCCTTGCGGTAATCCGCGCCCTGAATATTGCGGATGCCGGCTTCGAGCGCGGCGATGCTTTTTTCGGCGATCTTTTCCGGAAAAATATGAGTGTGGAAATCAATCAGCATAGGAACCTCCGTGATTATGTATCTGTTTCAGAAACGCTTCTGTCTCATCGCGGTTCGTGAACCGATAAATATTTTTATAGGAATATGTTTCGAGAAGTGTCAAGATCTGCGGTCGGCATTGCGTATGAAAATTCTGTACAAAGGAAGAAAAGACAGGATCCTCCTCGTCAGAGGATTCCGTCCACGGCATATCCGGACGCGGTCTGCCGCGCCGCGATCGAATACCCTGCAAACAGATCTCTGCGGGAAGATCGAGAAAGATCACGGTATCACAGCTCTGCATCCGCAGCTCCAGCGTGGACTGATAATTGCCGTCGAGAATCCATTGCGGCTGATGCATGATCTTCGTAAGCAGGAGCGAAAAGGCTTCGCGGCTGATATGTGTTCTGTCAGGATTCCAATAGAGCATATCCAGATAGTATAACGGAATGCCGACCGCTGCGTGCAGGGCTCTGGAAAATGTGCTTTTCCCCGCGCCGGGGCATCCGATCACAATGATTCTGTTCATTATATATACAATAAACAAACGCCGCACAGTCGGTGCACTGTGCGGCAGAGTCAGTCAGGATTATTTGCGCAGCTTGTTGAATACGAAAATAACAAGGCAGGCGCCCACAATGCTCAGGATCATGCCGACCAGCCAGCCGCTTCCGATGTGCAGCAGATTACCGATCAGACCGCCGACGAATCCTCCGAGAAGACCGAGAACAGCGTTGACGATAAAGCCCTTTTTCTCGGTGCCCATGATCTGTCCGGCTACCCAGCCGACGAAAGCACCGACAATGATAGAAACGATCAGATGAATCATGATAACTCCTTTCTGCGTCAAGAACTTTCGGACAAGCATATTATAGCATATATAAAAAAGGAACGCAAGGGGGATTTCGGGAAAATTTGGCGATAAAAATGTGATAAAGGAAGATTTATCCAGATTGAGAACGAATCAAGCTGAAAACTTATGCAAAAAGCAGAAAGGGAAAAAGGGGGGTTGACAAAAGGGGCAAAATGTGGTATTATAAGCAAGTCGCCGCGAGGCAGACGGGCCACGAAAGAGTGAAAGACCTTGAAAAAACTTGAAAAAGTTTTGAAAAGGGGTTGACAAACTCAAAAAAATGTGGTATAATAAATAAGCTGTCACCGAGAAGGGACAGCAATCCCGGCACCTTGAAAATTGAACAATGCAACCAAAGAGGAACCCTTGAAGATTCCGCA
>CAMOOV010000151.1 GCA_946621745.1 uncultured Ruminococcus sp. | reverse complement strand
TTGGGGCGGAGCCCCAATATAAATCCGTCGGAGACACCACTAAACTCCGGTTTGTGTGAATAACACAAAAGAGGGAAGACACTGCAATGTCTTCCCTCTTGCATTTCAAAATATCAGCATTATTCAGCCGCTGCCGCAGACTCAGCTGCCGCCTCGGTCTCAGCCGCTGCCTCAGAAGAAGCCTCCTCAGCCGGAGCATCCGCAGCGCCGGCTGCTGCACCGCCGCCGACGATCGGCATGGACTTGCCGTCCTTATCGAAGAATGTCAGGTTGTCGATGTAGATATCAACATCGTTCTTCTGTCCCCAGCGCATGATAACAAGCGTTGTGCCCTCATCGTTTGCGGCATAGCCGTTTGCAGGGAGCAGCGCCGGAATATCGGTCTCGCAGCGCCATGTGTGCTCGCCGTTATCCCAGTCGTCATATGCGAACTCATAGTGGTTTGCCCAGGTATTCTGAATGAGGTTGCCTTCCTCGTCAGTGCCCTTTTCGGAAGCGATATTGCCCGCGAGTGCGCCCAGGAAGTTACCGACGACCAGCGACTCAGAGCCGTCATCGTTCTTCCATGTCTCATTTGCGATGCAGGTGAAATCAACGGAGATATGGCCGATATTGCCGACATTCTCCAGACCGAGCATTTCCGGCAGATTGAAGACCAGCTTCACAACGCCGTAGTCCTTGCCCTCTTCTGCGCGGATTGCGTGAACCTTCAGCTTCTTGTCGCCGTCGAGATCCGCAACGGAAACCTCAATGTCGGTCTCGTCGCCGCCGCCGCCCATCTGGTGCGCGGTGTGCAGATCGCCGTCATCAAAGGTGATCGCATTTGCATCAATCTCTCCGACATCTCTTGTCGGGGGCTCCTTGTTTTCCTCCACAGAGGACTCATCCGCGCTGTCTGCTGCGGTGGTCTCCGCCTCGGAGCTTTCCTCCGCGACAGTGGTGACAGCCTCAGAGGATTCTCCGGAATCGCTCTTGGTTTTTGTTGCGGCCGTGCCGCTTGTGTCCTTGCCGCAGGATGCCATTGCACCGAGCATCAGTGCTGCGGAGAGAACGGCCAGTGCTTTCTTCATACGCATTTTTCTTTCCTCCATCAAATAAAATTATTTTTCTAAAACGAATGCCCCTGCGGATTGCAGAGGGCATTCGTGTGCGTCATGTTTCCGATTGCTTCAGCAATCCTATTGATTAGTGCTTCTTGCGAGCGATGAGAGCAGCTGCGCCTGCGAGGGTCAGACCTGCAACAACAACGCCGACACCTGCATCACCGGTCTTGGTAGCGGTTGTTGTGCTGGTGTCCTTCTTCTTGGTGTCAGCAGCAGTTGTGGTGGTCTTCTTGTCGTCAGCCTTTGCCTCAGCAGTAGTGGTAGCAGCGGTATCGTCAGCAGCAGCAGTGGTGGTCTCTGCCGGCTGGTCATCCGCAGCAGCATTTGCATCATAGATATACTCAATATTGTCGATGGTGATATCTGCGCCCCACCAGGACTGGATGCAGAGCTGTGCCCATGCCTTCTCCTCGCCCTTGATATCAGCGAAGATTGCGCTGCCGTTGTCATAGGTCATAACAAAGGTGTTGTCGCCGGTCTTGGTGGAGTTCAGCTTATCCTTCTCAGGATCCGGAGTACCCTCGCCGGAAACATTAAACTCCTTGGAGCCGGAATTCCAGTCATGATTGAGGCCCTGGAAGACAATGCCGCCGCCGAAGCCGGAAGAAGTCCAGCCGTCTGCTGCGGTAATGGTCACCTTAACACCCTGAATGGTTGCCCACTTCTCATCGGTCTCGTTGAGTGCGTAGGTGATCTGCTCCTTGTCGTTCGGGTTGGTAATAGCAGCAGAAGCCGGAACTGCCATAGCAGCAACGGCGATTGCACTTGCAGCAACAGCTGCGATCATAGACTTGATCTTCATAATTACTTTCCTCCATACATTGGATTCTGCAAATTTTCACAGAATCATCAAATTTATAAGCCCATTATAGCACTTTTCACGCGCAAAAGTCAATCGCTTGACCGCCAAACATGGGAGATTTTCCGGCAGCAAATTTGCATATAATGCACAAAACAATGTTGCGAAATGGTTTATTTATGCAGGGCTGCCGGAATTATCCAAAAATATTTGTATAACTTTCCGCATCAGATCGACGGAAAGCTCACCCTTTTTCAGCCGCACAGCCGCATAATAGGGAGGCTTCTTGTCATTGAATGCGATGCGGTCATAATACTCCTGCATCAGCTTTTGCAGCTGCTTCGCGTTCGGATGTGTGATGAAGAAGAACAGCGCGCCGCGCTTCTGGGAAATTTCCGTGATGCCGAGCCTGCCGGCGGTATTGCGCAGGAGCGCCGCGTCGATCAGATTCAGCAGGCTTTTCGGCGGATCGCCGAAGCGGTCGATCAGCTCATCGACGAGATCGGAGCGATCCTCCGGCGACTCGACGAGCGCGATCCGGCGATAGATCTCCAGCCGCGAGGTCATGCTCGTGATATAGTCCTCCGGAATATGCGCTTCGACCTGAATATCGACCGTGCAGGCGGGCGCCTTGACCGGCTCGCCCTTTTCCTCCGCGATCGCTTCATTGAGCATCCGCAGATACATTTCATAGCCGACCTGCTCCATCTGGCCGTGCTGCTGGCCGCCGAGAATGCTGCCCGCGCCGCGGATTTCCAGATCGCGCATCGCAATGCGGAAGCCGCTGCCGAACTGCGTGAATTCGCGCATGGCGGCAAGCCGCTTCTCCGCAACATCCGTCAGCGAGCGGTTCGGCTGATAGGTGAAATACGCATAGGCACGGCGGTTCGAGCGGCCGACTCTGCCGCGGAGCTGATAGAGCTGCGAAAGGCCGAAGCGGTCGGACTGCTCAACGATCAGCGTGTTGACATTCGGCACATCGACGCCGGTCTCTATTATAGTAGTACAGACGAGAATGTCGATCTCATGCTCAACCAGCAGGCTCCAGACCTCACTGATCTCCTGCTCGGTCATTTTTCCGTGTGCAAAGCCGATGCGCGCATCGGGGATCATTTCCTGCAATTTCGCCGCGCACTGGCGGATCGTCTCGACGCGGTTATGTATATAGTATACCTGACCGCCGCGCTTCAACTCGCGCAGGATCGCTTGCACGACAAGTCCCGCATTGTATTCCAGCACGAAGCTCTGCACCGGATATCTGTCCTGCGGCGGCTCCTCGATCACGCTCATATCGCGGATGCCGGAGAGCGCCATATTCAGTGTGCGCGGGATCGGCGTCGCGGAGAGCGTCAGCATATCGACACCGTGAAACGCCTCCTTGAAGCGCTCCTTATGCGCCACGCCGAAGCGCTGCTCCTCGTCGATAATCGCGAGACCGAGCGCCGCAAAGCGCACATCCTTTGAGAGCAGCCGGTGCGTGCCGATCAGCAGATCAATCTTGCCGTTTGCGGTCTGTTCGAGGATTGCGGTCTGCTGCTTCTTTGTGCGGAACCGCGAAAGCAGCTCGATATTGACCGGCACCGACTCAAAGCGCCGGATCGCGGTCTCATAATGCTGATTCGCGAGAACAGTCGTCGGCGCGAGAATGACGCACTGCTTGCCGGAGAGGATGCATTTCATCGCAGCCCGCAGTGCGACCTCTGTTTTGCCGAAGCCGACATCGCCGCAGAGCAGTCTGTCCATCGGGCGGGCAGCCTCCATGTCCTTCTTGATCTCCTCCGTGCTGCGGAGCTGATCGTTCGTTTCGACATAGGGGAAACGCCCCTCGAATTCCCGCTGCATCTCGTCATCGGTATCGAATGCAAAGCCCGGTGCCTTCTGCCGCGCTGCATAGAGCCGGATGAGCTGCGCCGCCATATCCTTGACGGCCTTTTTGACATTGCTGCGCGTTTTCTGCCATTCCTGCGAGCCGAGCTTATTCATCTTCACGGCAGCATCGTCCTTGCCGCCGATATAGCGCGAGACCTGATCGAGCTGCGTCACAGGCACATACAGCTCATCGCCGCCCATATATTCGATCGTGATATAGTCCTTGGTGATGCCCTCCATTTCGAGCTTGCGGATGCCCTTGAACCGGCCGATGCCGTGCGAGGCATGAACGACATAATCCCCCTCGGAGATCTCGGAGAGCGCACGGATCTCCTGCCCCTTTTTGAATCGGCGCTTCCGCAGCACCGTGCTCTGCGCCTTGCCCTGCGCGATGCAGGCATATTTGACGGCCGGATACTCAAAGCCCGCGGAAAGTCCGCTGCACATCAGCAGCACCTTGCCCGGCTCCGGCTGACTGTCTGCCTCCGCGACCGAACAGTCAATGCCGCTCTGCGTCAGATCGTCCCGCAGGATCGGGAGCGTTTTCTCCGTACCGCCGCAGACCGTGACGCAGTAGCCGCGCTTGCAGAGCTCGGTCAGATCCTCCGCGAGAATGCGCGTACTGCCGCCCCACGGCGCATTCTGCGTCGCTTCGACGGAAAGCATCTTCTGGAACTGGAAGCTGCTCGTGCTGCTGAGAAAGGCGTTCATGCAGACGAGCGGGCGCTCCTTTGCCTTTGCCAGAACAGCACTTGCATCTAAATAGTATTCCGCAAGCTGCCGGCACATCACGCCGTCCTCCAGCATCGCCTTGACATCCTCGGTGTACCGTGCCTGCAAGCCCTGCCACGCATCCAGAAGCGGGCCGGTCTCACAGAGCGCGATCCCGCCGGTGAAATAGTCAAAAATCGCCGCGGGCGCATCATAGATCAGCGGAAAATAAAGGTCGATATTCAGCAGGGATACGCCGCTGTCGAGCTTGTCGGCATCGGCATTCATATTCTCCTTCAGCTTTGCCGCCTGCCGGCCGCGCACCGCCTTTGCGAGCGCCCGGATCTTCTCCGGCAGATCCGCATCCGGCAGCGCCTCGACCGCCGGAATGATATCCGCCTCCGATACGGTATCGGTACGGCGCTGGGTTTCCGGCTCGAACCACGCCATGCTGTCGATCTCGTCGCCCCAGAATTCCATGCGCAGCGGCAGCGGATTCTGCGGCGTGAAGATATCGAAGATCGCGCCGCGCACCGAAAACTGCCCCGGCGCATCGACCTGATCGCAGCGCAGATAGCCCATTGCGGTCAGCCGGTCGCGCAGCGCATCCTGTTCGCAGCTCCCGCCGGTCTCCAGATGCAGCGTCCGCGCATTCAGCACCGCCTTCGGCAGCGTATACTGCATGACGGCTTCCGCCGAGGCCGCCAGCACGCGGCATTTTCCCGCACAGAGCGCATAGAGCGCCGAGAGCCGCAGATGCTCATATTCACGCGAAATGCCCGCGGCATCCATGAAATTCAGTTCCTTTGAGGGATAGGGATATGCCGCGCGCTCCCCCGCCATGAAATTGATATCCTCGCAGAGCTGCCGCGCAGACGCTTCATCCGCCGTGACTGCGAGGATCGGTGCATCCTGCGAGACAGCAAGCAGGATATCCGCACGGTGAATATGCGAGGCACCGGTCAGTGAGATCGGCGTGAGCCCCTTTTTCATCGCCGACCGAAGTTCCCTGACGGCCGGCAGTTTTTCCGCAGCTTCCGTAAAAAAACGCATCTGAACAAGCTCCCTTCCCGATTTGCGCCGACACATTCAGGGGACATCCGTGCGGACATCCCCCTGTGTTTTTATGCTTATTTCCATTCTTCCATTCGTGCGAAGAAATCCGCCGTACCTTCAAATCTGAAATCCATTTTTCGTGCAAACCTGTAGGCCGTCGAATTTTCCTCGCCGTAGACAATGCCTCTGTAAAAGTCCCTGTCGCTGCCGGTCACCTTATTGCTGAGCGTCGAAGCCTCCGCCGGGATCTCGCATTCCGGATTCAGGAAAAGCACGGCATACAGATCCGGGCAGTCGCAGAAGGCGTATTTCCCGACCGACTGCACGCTCTCCGGCAGAATGACGGTTTCCAGTCCCTCGCAGGCATAGAACGCATAATCCGCGACCGAAACCACATAATCCGGGACGGTGATGTGACCGGTGCAGCGGCGGCCCGCATCATAAAGCCTGCCGTTGAAGATCACAAGATCCCGGTGATAGAGCAGATCGTCATACCACGGCGTCAGGGAGAATGCGCTCTCGCCGATCTTGTCAATGCCGGACGGAACCGTCAGCTCCTTCAGCGAGGAGCACATCGAAAAGGCGTGCGTGCCGATCTCCATAAGCGATTCCGGCAAGGTGACCTCCTGCAAATTCTTGCAGCCGTAGAACGCGTACTGTCCGATCTCACGGACGCCCTCCGGCACGGTCACGCTCCGCAGCGTATAGCAGCTGTAAAACGCGCCGTTCCGGTCGAGATCGAATACGCTTCCCTCGTTCAGCGCGACATCCGTGATCCGCGTAACCGGCAGACCGCCGATCTCTGCGGGGATATCCAGCTCTTCCAGCTCAAAGCTGTCCTCGTGACCGGTGATTTCCGCGTGCCGCTGATAGAGCGTATAGCGGAGGCCGTCATCCGTCACACCGCTGCTGTCCGGCTCTGTATCGTCTGCATATGCGTCCGGAACCGGCTCCTGAACGGTCTGCGAAAGATAGATGCCGTCCGAATAGGTGACCTTGCCGAATTCATCCTCCTTCGCCGGCTCAATGCCGAGCCAGAGCCCCGAACCGGAATCCTCGCCGGATGTGCCGGCTGCACAGCCGCAGAGCGCCGAGCATCCCGCAAGGCAGGCGAGCAGCAACGCTGCACACCGAATCATCTGCATCATGATGCCCCCTCCTCCGGTGCCGTTTCCTGCACCGGCTTCTGCTTTTTCTGCTTTCCGGTATTATACCGGTTCATGGCAAGATCCGTCCGGCCTTCGAGCATCAGCGGGAGCGCTTCGCAGACGGTCTTCGCCGTCTCCGCGAGCGTTTTCAGCTCATCCGGCGAAAACGCCGACAGCACCCATGCCGCAAGATCGTAGTCCGGATGCGGCTTTTTGCCGATGCCGACGCGGATGCGCGGGAAGGTATCGGCGCCGGAGAGATAGATGATATTCTTCATCCCGTTGTGGCCGCCGTCGCTGCCCTTCTGCCGGATGCGCAGCTCGCCGACATTCAGATTGATGTCATCGAAGATCACTATGACGCGCTCCGGCGGGATCTGATAGAACTGCATCGCCTCGGTGACGGCCTGCCCGCTGAGATTCATGAAGGTATCGGGCTTCATGAGCAGCACGCGCTTTCCGCCGCATTCGGCCATCGCGGTATTCGATTTGAACTGATGCTTACCGAATTTCGCACCGCATTTTTCTGCAAAGGCTTCGATCATCATGAAGCCCGCGTTGTGGCGCGTATTGTGGTATTTTTCGCCGATATTGCCGAGCCCTGCGATGATGTATTCCGGCGGGCCCGTGACTGCCGGCTGCTGTGATTCAATTTGCCTGAAAAGATCAAAAATACTCAAAGACTCAGCTTCTTTCATTATAGTCGTACAAACCGGAGTTTAGTGGTGTCTCCGACGGATTTATATTGGGGCTCCGCCCCAA
>CAMOOV010000150.1 GCA_946621745.1 uncultured Ruminococcus sp. | reverse complement strand
ACCGTTCTAAACCACCTTTTTTGTGCGAGAATCCACCCAAATCTTTATTAGCCCAAAATAAGCTCTGAACAATCGGTCAGATATATCTGAATTGAACATCTGATCTGCTATAATACAGGTGAACCGCAGAGAGAAGCGGAGAATACAGACTCAGAAAGGAACAGATTCATGGCAAAGGCAGAACTGAAAAAGAAGAATATCGGGCTGGTCATTCCGGCTACGAAGGAGGAGCGCGAGAAGGCGCTGAAGAATGCAATCGCGCAGATCGAGAAGCAGTACGGCGCGGGCGCGATCATGCGGCTCGGCCAGAATACCGTCCAGAATGTCCAGTCGATCTCGACCGGATCGCTCTCGCTGGATATGGCACTGGGCATCGGCGGTGTGCCGCGCGGCAGAATCGTCGAGATCTACGGCCCGGAAAGCTCCGGCAAGACGACCGTCGCGCTCCAGATCATTGCGGAGGCACAGAAGCTCGGCGGTGAGGCAGCGTTTATTGATGTCGAGCACGCGCTTGATCCGGTCTATGCGCAGGCGCTCGGCGTCAAGATCGACGATCTGCTGATCTCGCAGCCGGACAGCGGTGAGCAGGCGCTGGAAATTGCGGAGGCACTCGTCCGCTCCGGCGCGATCGACGTGCTGGTCATCGACTCGGTCGCGGCCATGACGACACGCGCAGAGATCGAGGGCGAAATGGGTGATTCCCATGTCGGTATGCTCGCAAGACTGATGTCGCAGGCGATGCGCAAGCTGACGCCTGTGATCTCCAAATCCAACTGTGTCGCGATCTTCATCAATCAGGTGCGTGAGAAGATCGGCGTCATGTACGGCAATCCGGAGACCACGACCGGCGGCCGCGCACTGAAATTCTACGCATCCGTCCGCATGGAGGTGCGCAAGGGCGAGGCGATCAAGGACGGCGCAAATGTCATCGGCAACCGCACCCGCGTCAAGATCGTCAAGAACAAGGTCGCGCCGCCCTTTAAGGAGTGCGAATTCGATATGATGTACGGCCAGGGCATCTCCCGTCTGGGCGAGGTGCTGGATCTGGCGACCGATCTCGATATCATCCACAAGAGCGGCTCGTGGTTCAGCTACGGCGACCGCAAGCTCGGTCAGGGCAGAGATGCCGTCAAGGTCATCCTCGAAAATGAGCCCGATTTCGCAAAGGAGATCGAGCAGAAGATCATGGAGCAGAAGGACAATCTGGTGCTCGCATCCAAGAAGAACAAGAAGGCCGCTGCGGTTTCCGACGCGAAGGCGAAAGCGGATCAGGCCGTCGCAGAGACCGGTGCAGCGCTGGATGCTGCCGGTGATGCAGATGAGGATTTCGAGGAATTCGCACCGGAGGAATAATCCCGCAGCATGAAAATCACGGAAATCCGCCCCGCAAAGGGCAAGCTCTTTGAGATCATACTGGAAAACGAACAGAAGCTCTGGCTGCACGCAGATCTGGTGCAGTCAGAATTTCTGCGTTCAGGCGATGATCTTGATGAAGACCGCATTGCTGATCTCCGCCGCCGCGCCGCAGAGCACCGTGCCTATGAATACGGGCTCTATCTGCTGGAAAAGCGCGGCTATTCCTACCGCGAGCTGTATGATAAGCTGATCGCTGCGCCGAATGCGCAGGAGGATGCCGTTCTCGCGGCGCTCGAAAAGCTCACGCGCTACGGCTTTGTCAATGACGCGCTCTATGCCGAGCAGCTTGCGCGGCATTATGTCGAGGGGAAGAAATACGGGATCCGCCGTGCGGAATATGAAATGCGGCACCGCGGCCTTGCGCAGACAGATATTGACGAAGCGCTTGCCGCATATGATGATGCAGAGAAGATCTCCGCACAGCTTCTGGATCTGCTGCAAAAGAAATATGCGCGCTATCTGACCGATCCCGATGACCGAAAGGCGACGGAAAAGGTCACGGCGGCTTTGGTGCGGCGCGGGTATTCATATCAGGAAATCCGCTATGCGATCGAGGATTATTACGCGTGGCTGGAGGAGGTTTCCGGGGATGACACATGACGAGCTTTCCGCATTGGTGAACCGTTCGCTGTTCGCCTCGCTCGGCTATACCGACGAGCAGGGCAGACCGAATATCCGCAGGGTATACTGCGTCTGGCACAAGGGGCTCGGCTGTCATCTGATCTCCACGAATACCGGCTCTGCTCATGTGCAAAGCCTGATGCGGAACGGAAACGCCTGCCTGTATTTTTCGGATGATGCGGCATTCGCGGGGCTTTGTCTTTACGGTCACGCCGCTGTCCGGACGGAGCGGGAATACAGAGAGCTGCTCTGGAATCCCGGCGACGAAAAATATTATCCGCAGGGGATCGGCGATCCCGATTACTGCGTATTGGAATTTATTGCGGAAAGCGGCAGATATTACCGCTATGACGGAAAGGGTGCGCTTTCCGCCGCAGAGCTTGCCGCATCCGGCGCGGGTGAGCAGTATCAGAACGGCTATGCCCGGATGCAGGCCGCAGAAACAAACGGGGGAGATTTATGATCGTCAGCATCGTATCACTTGGCTGTGCCAAGAATTTAGTGGATTCCGAGCGGATGCTTGCCGCATTGCGCGCCGGCGGCTATGTCCTGACAGCCGACCCTGCCGAGGCGGATATCGCGATCGTGAATACCTGCGGATTCATCCAGTCCGCGAAGGAGGAAGCGATCGACACGATTCTGGAGCTGGCACAGCTGAAGGAATCCGGCAGCCTGAAAAAGCTGATCGTCACGGGATGTCTCGCGGAGCGCTACCGTGAGGAGGTCGCGGAGCAGTTTCCGGAGGCGGATGCCGTCATCGGCATCGGTGACCAGCCGGAGATCGTGCGCGTGCTGAATGAAGTGACCGCGGGCGAACGCATTACGCGCTTTGCCCCGAAATGCAATATGCCGCTGACCGGAAAACGCATCGTCGCAACCCTCCCCTTTTTCGCATATCTGAAGATCGCGGAGGGCTGCTCGAACGGCTGCACCTATTGTGCGATTCCCGCGATCCGCGGAAAATACCGCTCGGTGCCGATGGAGGATCTGCTCGCAGAGGCGCGGGCGCTCGCGGAGAACGGCGTCACCGAGCTGATCGTCATTGCGCAGGATACCACGCGCTACGGCGAGGATCTTTACGGCGAACAGAAGCTGCCGGAGCTGCTGCGTGCGCTCTGCCGCATTGACGGATTCCGCTGGATCCGCGTGCTGTACTGCTATCCGGAGCGCATCTCGGATGAGATCATTGATGTGATCGCAGATGAGCCGAAGATCGTGAAATATCTCGATATCCCCGTGCAGCACTGCAATGCAGAGGTGCTGAAACGGATGCGCCGCAAATGCGATGCAGAGATGCTGCGCGGACTGTTCCGGAAGCTGCGGACACGCATTCCCGGCATCACGCTGCGCACGACACTGCTTGTCGGATTCCCCGGCGAGACCGATGAACAGTTCACGGAGCTGGCGGAATTTGTGCAGGAAATGCGCTTTGACCGCATGGGCTGCTTTGCCTATTCCGAGGAGGAAGGCACACCGGCTGCGCGCATGACCGATCAGGTCGATCCGGAGCTGCGGCAGCACCGCGCCGATCTGCTCATGGAACAGCAGATGCAGATTGCGGCTGAGCTGAATGCGGAGCGCGTCGGCACGGAGACCGAAGCGGTCATTGAGGGCTATGACAGCGCCGCCGGAATGTGGTATGCGCGGACTGCGGCGGATGCACCGGATATCGACGGGCGGCTCTGGCTCGCGGGTGCGGAGACGCAGTACCGTGCGGGACAGTATGTGAATGTCCTGCTGACATCGACTGTCGATGACTATGATTTACTTGGTGAGGTGAAAGACCGTTGAATACGCCGAATAAGCTGACACTGACGCGGGTACTGCTGGTGCCGTTGTTTGTTGCGCTGTATTACTGGGATATCCCTTTGCATTATCTGCTGGCAACGATCATTTTTCTGACTGCCGCGGTCACGGATGCGATCGACGGCTATCTGGCGCGGAAAAATCATCTGATTACGGATTTCGGTAAATTTCTCGATCCGCTGGCGGATAAGGTGCTGGTCATTTCAGCGCTCTCCTGCTTTTTGCAGCAGCAGTTGCTTCATATCGCGCCGTTTCTGCTGATTGTCGGCAGAGAGTTTATGGTATCCGCGCTGCGGCTGGTCGTCGCGAACAAGGGAACCGTCGTTCCGGCGAGCTTTGCAGGCAAGGCGAAAACGGCGTTCACAATGGCAGCAATCGTTGCAGCGCTGCTCTGGCAGACGATCCTCTATGATTTTCAGTTATTCGGAATACAGAATACCCTGCGCCCGGAGCGCATCATAGGTATCATACTCACAGTGATGTTCTGGATTGCGGCAGCTTTGACGGTCTGGTCGGGCTGGGAATATCTCAAAGCCTACTGGAAGGATATTAACCCGAATCAGTAAGCGGCAGGCGCCCATTCGATCCGGTGCGCTTGATCCGTCAGACTGCAACAAAATATGCAAGCGGACTGCGGGCAGAGTTGCCATGCAGGATTGAAGCAGCGGTGTCCAAGCTCTGTTTATCATAACAGACGTATCAGGCAGATGCTTCCGTGAGAAGCATCTGCCTTTTATGTTCCCGCCGGAAGCGCTGATCTGCATATTCAATCGGAAACAGCGCGATAATTTTCAAAAATCCCTTGACAAACCGGCAGAAAGCTGATATAATAAGAGAGCTGGTGTAAAGGCCGAACCCATGACAGCAGAAAGGCAGGCGGTATTTCGTGAAGAATCTCGATTATGTCCTGCTGCTCGACTGCTACGGCAGCCTGCTGACGGAACGGCAGCGCTCACTGCTCGAAGGCTATTATGACGAGGATCTCTCGCTCGCGGAGCTTGCACAGCCGCTCGGTATCTCGCGGCAGGCCGTGCATGACAGCATCCGCCGCGGTGAGCGGCAGCTCGCTGCACTGGAGGAGCAAATGGGGATTGCGGCAAGGCTCAAGGCCGCCCGCACACTCTTTGCGGAGATTCGTACACTCAGCGATACACTCCCCGAACCGCAGCGTCAGCAGATCGCCGATGCCGCCAAAAAGGGACTGGAACTTTTCTGAACATTTCAAAAGGAGGGAGCAGCCTTGGCATTTGAAGGTTTGCAGGATAAGCTCGGACAGGTATTCAAAAAGCTGAAAGCACGCGGAAAACTGACCGAAGCTGATGTAAAGGAAGCGATGCGCGAAGTGCGGCTCGCACTCCTCGAAGCAGATGTCAGCTATAAGGTCGTCAAGGACTTTGTCAAGAAAGTCTCGGAGCGCGCCGTCGGTGAAGAAGTGCTCGCAAGCCTGACACCGGCGCAGCAGGTCGTCAAAATCGTTAATGAGGAGCTTGTCTCGCTCATGGGCAACGGCGATGCGAGACTGAATTTTGCCTCAAAGCCCCCGACCGTCATCATGTTTTGCGGCTTACAGGGCTCCGGTAAAACGACGCACTGCGCCAAGCTCGCAAAGCAGCTCAAAAAGGACGGTCATCACCCGCTGCTCGTCGCCTGTGACGTTTACCGTCCGGCCGCGATCGACCAGCTCAAGGTCGTCGGCGGACAGGCGGAGGTCACGGTCTTCGATCTCGGTCAGATCGACCCGGTCGATATCGCCGTGCAGGGCGTGAAATACGCCAAGGATCACAATCACGATATCGTGATCCTCGATACGGCAGGCCGTCTGCATATCGACGAAAAGCTCATGGATGAGCTGAAAAATATCAAGGCAAAAACAGAGCCGGATGAGATCATGCTCGTTGTCGATGCGATGACCGGTCAGGATGCCGTCAATGTTGCAAAGGCATTCGACGAAGCACTCGGCATCACAAGCGTGCTGATGTCCAAGCTCGATTCCGATACCAGAGGCGGTGCGGCGCTCTCCGTGCTGTCCGTCACGGGCAAGCCGATCAAATATGTCGGCATGGGCGAAAAGCTCGACGATTTCGAGCAGTTCCACCCCGACAGAATGGCGTCCCGTATCCTCGGCATGGGCGATGTGCTTTCGCTCATCGAAAAGGCGGAGGATGTCTACTCGAAGCAGGAGGCTGAGCGGCTCTCCCAGAAGCTGCAAAAGAGCCAGTTTGATATGGATGATCTGCTGGATCAGCTCCGTCAGATCAAGAAAATGGGCGATCTCAAAAAGATCGTCGGAATGCTGCCCGGCGTCGGCAATAAGCTTGATGAGCTGGATATCGACGACAACGCCTTCGGCCGCGTTGAGGCGATTATCACCTCTATGACACCGGCAGAGCGCGCAAAGCCCTCGATCATCAATCCGTCGCGCAAGCGCAGAATCGCAAAGGGCTCCGGCACCGAGGTGCAGGATGTCAACCGCCTGCTCAAACAGTTCGAGCAGATGCAGCAGATGATGAAGAAGCTCGGCAATACCGGCAAGCGCGGACTTTTCGGCAGAAGAAAGATGCCGAAGCTCGATCCGAAGATGCTGGAGGGCATGGGCGGATTCCCGAAATTCTGAGGGCGTGTCATGAACCGGCAGAATGATCCGGTGATGCACTGGCTTTCGCTGGCATTTCCGGTGCTGATCTTATTCAGCGGAGTGCTGATGCTGGTCAATGCGCTGATCGGCAGTCCGAAGCAGTATGAAAACAGCAAATATCCGCAGATACGCGAACAGATCGCACGCTGGGGCAAGACCAAAACGCGTATCATTCACGCAGCTGCTTCGCTCCCGCTGCTGGCGTTCGGCGGCTGGTTGCTGTACTGCTGGCTGTTCGGGCCGGTGCAGCGCTGAAAATCGTTTTCATTGCAAAGATACAAATTTGCATGAATATATATGTTATCAATTTTTGGAGGTGAAAGAATTATGGCAGTTAAGATCCGTCTGAGAAGAATGGGCGCAAAGAAGGCTCCGTTCTACAGAATCGTCGTCGCTGACGGCAGATATCCGAGAGACGGCCGCTTCATCGAGGAGATCGGTTACTACGATCCGACCAAGGAGCCGTCCGTTGTGAAGGTTGACGCAGAGAAGGCAAAGGCATGGCTTCAGAACGGCGCACAGCCGACTGATACCGTCCGCGTGATCCTCAAAAAGCAGGGCGTTCTGTGATCGCCCATAACCGCTATTGGAGTGCACTATGAAAGAACTGTTGTATGCAATCGTAGAAGGACTGGTTACGGACAAAACTGCGATTCAGATTACGGAGGATGCCGTCAATGATGAGGGCGTCACCGTCCTGCATCTCACCGTTGCGCCGGACGATATGGGCCGCGTCATCGGTAAGCAGGGCAGAATCGCAAAGGCGATCCGCACGCTGATGCGTGCAGGTGCTGCGAGAGAAAACCGTAAGGTCGCTGTTGAGATCGACTGAGATCACGGCAGCTGCATTGCAAAAAATGTCGGGACATATCACCGGAGTACCGGTGCTGTGTCCCGTGTTTTTTATGAAATGTGTGCTGCTAAGATAAACCGGGATTTAGCAGTGTCTCCGACGGATTTATATTGGGGCTCCGCCCCAAAC
>CAMOOV010000149.1 GCA_946621745.1 uncultured Ruminococcus sp. | reverse complement strand
CCCTGCCGACCCGTAGGGAAACGGCTGTCGACCCTGCCGACCTAGAACCAGCCGAGCCAGCGGATCGCGAGCAGGGCGAGACCGGCCAGCGCACCGCTGTTAATGAGTCCGCCGATCAGCGAGGGCTTCGCGATCTGCGGACGGCGCACGGAATACTTCTTGAATACCTTGAAGCCTGCGCCGGGAATCAGCAGACTGCGCAGGACATCCCCGACCGTCAGTTTTGCCTGCTTGTCGCTGAGTGCGATCTGTGCGCGGCGGACGGCCAGCGGATTCAGCACATAGTTGCAGTTGACGCAGACACTCGCGCCCGGATCGACCACACAGCCGCAGTTTGAACAATAGACCTTTCCGCTGGTCTGATAGCGATAATTCTGCGGGCGGACTGCCCAGCGCTTTTTTTGCTCCTCCGGCTCCAGATCAATGCCGGTGTATTTCCGGACAAAGCGGAATACCTTGATGACGCCGTTGCTCTCGTATTTATCGCGCCGCGCCCGGACAAGCCGCTGCCCCTCGCGGAGCGCCTGCGGATTCACAACATAATTGCAGTGAACGCAGACGCTTGCTTTTTTATAGATCGGCTGGCCGCAGTTCCGGCAGAAGCAGCGCTCCGGATCAAGCATGACCTCCCGCGCAAGCTCCTCCAGCGCATCCTCGTCAGCGTCGGAATATGGCTGCTGCACCGGCTGTGCCTGCCGCGGCTGCTGCGCCTGCATGGCTTCATCATCGGAGATTGTGCGGTAAGCGACATCAATGATCTCGCTGTCAGTGTCAAAGGAATGATTCTTCTTCATATGCGGGCCTCCCTTATTCCGGCAGGGCAGCCGGCTTGCTTGTTATATTATAATAGTATCCGATCAGATCGCGGCGGCGGAACAGACTGCCCGCGATCTTATTTTGTGTATCATAATCCAGCGGGACGAGATCGGATTCCGTCAGCGGATGCTGCCGGTAGCTGCACCAGACCTCGCTGAGACTGCCGTCCTGACTGAACCGCAGTGCAAAATTGATTTTACCGATATCCGTGAAATATTTCGAGATGCCGGTATAGAGACGTTCATCGCTGCTTTGCCCGTTAAAGATGTATGTGCCGTAAAAATTCGGATCCTCATCCTGTGCATCCAGATCAATTTGAAAGGCTTCGACGGCTGAGCTGAGCATTCTTGCGCTGCTGTTCATTGCGGTGACATGGCTTTTGCCGGTGAATTCTGCCATTGCGGAAAACAGAAAGAGCGCGAAGCACAGGACAATGCCGGACAGCGAAATACCCGAAACGGTTCGGCTGATCCGTTCGGCGAAATGCTCAAGCATCACACAGGGCGATGCCGGACTGCATTTCGCGGTTAGAGCGCGGACAATGCCGATGATGAGAAATACCGGAATCAGCGGGAACAGAAAGAAGGATCCGACCAGCAGCGCCGAGCCGTCACGGCGGATCGCGTTCTGTTCGGCCAGAAAACACTGATCGGCGTTCTGCCATGCGGCGGCGGTTTCCGGATCGGGCGCCGGCGGCATCAGCTCCGGCGTACTGCGGACGCGCTTCATGAACCGCTTCTGACCGATCTGCGTTACGATTATCAGGATGACCGCCGAAATCAGCCAGATCACGGTAGCTGCGGCAGAATACGAACCCGCCAGCCCGCCGAACAGCACGATCAGGCCGATCGTGACGGCAAGCCAGATCAGCACGAGACAGAGCATTTTCCGCAGGTGATCCGTGCGGAGCATGAGATAGGCTTCCCGCTGCTCCGGTGCGGCATTTTCCAGATAATCTGATTCAAAGCGTTTCATTTGTCGAGCTTTCTCCGGATATAGTCGAGCAGTTTGTTGCGTTCCTCCGCAGTCTCCGACGCATCGTCCGCCAGCTCCTCCGGAAATTCGATCTGCTCGGCCAGCGCCTCGACCGGTACCGGCGGATCGTTCGGATCATATTCCGTGCTGACAACGAACGGTTCTTTTTCTTCCTCCGGCGGTGCTTCTGCCGCTGCGCCGTCTTTATGCGCGAATATGGCTTCGTTCGTCATATAATTTGAGGTATCCGAGGGCAGTCCCTTCTTTTTCAGGCGCTCGTTGAGGAAATCGGTAAAAAGCGCATACATTGCCGCAAAGAGCGGGACGAATGCGACCATGCCGATAAAGCCGAACAGTCCGCCGCCGACGACGATTGCGGAGAGAATCCAGAACATCGGCAGACCGAGCGAATTGCCGAGGATCTTCGGGCCGAGGAAATTGCCGTCGAACTGCTGCAAAACGAGAATGAAGATCACGAACGGGATCGTCTTTCCCGGCTGTGAGAGCAGGATCAGCAGGCCGCAGGGGATTGCGCCGATGAACGGGCCGAAGACCGGGATGATATTTGTGACGCCGATGATAATGGAGATCAGCGTGATATAGGGCATTTGCAGGATCGTCATGCCGATGAAGCAGAGCAGTCCGATGATAAAGGAATCCAGCGTTTTGCCGGAGAGAAAGTTCATGAAGGTTTCGCTGAAATGCGAAAAGATGCGCAGAAAAGAGTGAACGCCCTTTTCCGGCAGCATCGCATAGAGGAGCTTGCGCGCCTGCGCGAGATAGTATTCCTTTTTCAGCAGCAGGTAGATCGCGAAGAACACGCCAAACAGGAAATTGCCGACGCCCTTGACGAAGGAGAATGCGCCGCTCGTAATCGTCGTGATGAAATCGGCGCTGCCGGCCGCGATGCTGTCGAGCTTCGGCTCAAACTGCGTGATAAAATTCGTGAGGGAATTCTGTGTATTGTTCCAGAGGTCGATGAGTTTTTGGTAGAGGTCGGGGTGATCGTCCTTCAGGCTGTCGATATGCTCATTCATCCAGTTTGTGACATTTGTCATATATTCCGGCATATTGTTGATGAGGTTTTTAATACTGGAGACCAGCTCCGGCACGATCGCTGCGACCAGACCGATTAGCACTGCCAGCATGATGACGGTCGAGAGTGTGACCGACAGTCCGCGGCAGAGTCTCGGACGCTGCTTCTTTTTGCCGGTCAGAACCAGCAGCTTTTTCTCAAACCACGACTGCATCGGGTTGAGCAGATAGGCGAAGACCAGTCCGAGCAGGATCGGTGCCATGACAGACAGAATTTTCTTGATGATCTCAATGAGCGATGACCAGCGCCATGCGGCAATGCCGATCGCCAGACAGATCGTAAATACCCAGACGGCTGTCCTTGCTATGTTGCGGTTCTTTTCGTCCAGACGGAGCTTCATTGGCTCTCCACTTCCTTTCAGGAGCAAACGCTCCGGATGCCTTGTCCGTTCTCTATTATTACACTTTATTATTATACACGAAAATGAAGAAAAAAGAAAGTCTTTTTGCGAATTTTAAGAAAACTGTCAAAAAACCAACACGATTAGGATGAACATATGTTCTATTTTAGAGAAAATATGAAAAAAACCGAAAAATTTTCTGTAAAGACTTTTCAATTCGGGAGTTTTGTGATATAATAAAGTGGTATTGCCGGAAGTATGCCCGCCGTCTGTTCGATGGCAGACGGGCGCGGCAGAGAGAGATCCGGTATCAGCTTGAAGAAAGGAATGACTCAGGTAGATACCATGCAGAATTTCATGCAGATCAAGCAGGCTGCCCTGACGCGCTATCTGGGCACGAAGGGACTGAATCCGCCGCAGCAGGAGGCTGTCCGCACGGTACACGGGCCTGTCAGCGTTCTGGCCGGCGCCGGAAGCGGCAAGACGACAGCGATCGTCAACCGGATCGCCTTCATGATGCGCTTCGGGGATGCCTACTACGGCGAAACGCCTGCCTGCACCGATGAGGATGCCGCATATCTGCGGGATGTCGCGGACGGGAAAGCCGCGCCCGATGAGGCAAGACTCACGGAGATCCTCGGCTATGCGCCGATCCCCGGCTGGCGGATTCTCGCAATCACATTTACGAATAAGGCGGCCGCCGAGCTGAAGGCGCGTCTGGAGATCATGCTCGGAGAATCCGCGGCTGATGTCTGGGCGGCGACCTTCCACAGCGCGTGTGTCCGCATCCTGCGGCAGCATATCGACCGGCTCGGCTATGCGTCGGGCTTCGCGATCTACGATGCCGATGACAGTCAGCGCGTTGTCGCGGACTGCATCAAGGATCCCGCTTTGCAGGATCGCATGAGCGGGGCATCCTTTGAGAAGGCGTTCCCTGCAAAGGCCGTTGCCCATGAGATCAGCCGCGCAAAGGACAAGCTGCTCTCGCCGGAGGAGCTGCTCGCGCAGGCCGGCAGCGATTACCGCCGCGGCAAGATTGCGCAGATCTATGCGGCCTATCAGCGGAGGCTTCAGGAATCCAACGCCGTCGATTTTGACGATATCATCGCACTGACCGTCCGGCTTTTCCGTGAGAATCCGGATGTGCTGGAAAAATATCAGAACCGCTGCCGCTATCTGCTCGTGGACGAGTATCAGGATACGAATCCCGCGCAGTATGAGCTGATCCGTCTGCTCGCGGAGCGGCACCGCAATCTCTGTGTTGTCGGCGATGATGACCAGAGCATCTATAAATTCCGCGGCGCGACGATCCGGAATATCCTCTCGTTTGACGAGCAGTTCCCGGACTGCACCGTGATCCGGCTGGAGCAGAATTACCGCTCGACAAAGCAGATCCTGAAAGCGGCGAATTCCGTCATCCGGCACAATGAGGGACGCAGGGACAAGACACTCTGGTCAGATCTTGCGGACGGCGAAAAGGTCATCTGGTACCGCGCTGCCGATCAGAACGACGAGGCACGCTATGTTGCCGCGACGATCGCGGAGCATATCCGCGGCGGCGGCAAATATCAGGATTTTGCCGTGCTGTACCGCACGCACGCGCTCTCCAATACGCTGGAGCGGCATCTCGCGCAGGCGAATGTGCCGTATCGCATCTACGGCGGCCTGCGGTTCTTCGACCGCAAGGAGATCAAGGATGTCATTGCGTATATGTCCGTCGTCAACAATCCCTACGATATCCTGCGCTTCTCGCGCATCATCAATGAGCCCAAGCGCGGGATCGGTGCGCAGACGCTCGCCGACCTGACCGCGATTGCACTGGATCTCGGCATCACGCCGCTGGAGGTGCTGCAAAATGCAGATACCTATCCGGCGCTGTCACGGCGCGGCACGGCGCTCCGGCAGGCAAGCGAGGTCTTTACGGCACTGCGGGAGGCGGCCGCTTCCCAGCCGCTCGATGAATTCTACGATACGCTGCTCCGCGTCACCGGCTATATGGATATGCTGACGGCACTGGGCGATGAGGGCGAGGGACGGATCGAGAATATCCGCGAGCTGAAAACCAGCATCCTCTCCTACATCAATAATGCGGAAAACGACGGCGAGGAGCCGACACTCAACGGCTTTCTGGAGGAAATCTCCCTCTATACCGATCAGGACAGAGCGGACGAATCGCAGGACGCGGTCACGCTGATGACCGTCCATGCGGCAAAGGGACTTGAATTTGAGCAGGTCTTTCTCGTCGGGCTGGAGGAAGGAATCTTCCCCGGCAGACGGAGCATGGACGATCCGGAGGAGATCGAGGAGGAACGCCGGCTTGCCTATGTCGCGATCACCCGCGCAAAGCAGCGGCTCCGCATCACGACTGCGGCCTACCGGATGCTCTACGGCCAGACGACTGCAAACGGCGCATCCCGCTTCCTCAAGGAGATCGACAAATCCGTCATCGAAAAGCAGGAGCCGGAGCGCAAGACGGCTGCGGGAATGCCTGCCGAGAAGCGCAGCACCGGCGGCGATACATATTTCAAGTACAAGGAGCAGCCCGCTTCTGACAAGCTGCCCGATTTTGCTGCCGGAGACCGTGTAAAGAGCTTTGTCCACGGCGAAGGTACCGTGCTGAGTGTTTCCCCGATGGCAGGCGATGTTCTGCTGGAGATCGCATTCGATCAGGCGGGGACGAAAAAAATACTGGCAAAATATGCCAGAATCCGAAAGGTGTCATCATGAGTACAAAAGCGAAAAAAACAACCGCAGCACGCGGTCTGGATGTGATCGTCAAGACCGGAGAATCGCTCCGGAGCGGCTGGCATAATCTCAAGGAGGCCGTCCGCACAAGAAACGGTCAGTATCTGATCCTTGCCGCACAGTTCCTGCTGTCATTCCTGTCGCTGCTCTATTTCAAGGGCGTACTGCGGCTGGCGTATTACAGTATGTTCTACCGGCTGGAGATTCCGGAGGAGAGCAAGAAGACCTACTGCTTCCTGGTGACGCTGGTCTGCATCTTCTTCGGTGCGGTTATGCTGTTCACAAGGCGGCAGATTGTCACCCGTGTTGTCATCATGTGTGCGATGCCGTTCTACCTGCCGATCCTTTTGTTTAATTATCAGCATCTCGTTCTGCTCGTGCCGCTGATGCTCATGGTTGTCATCACATTTCTGGCGAGCGGTTCGGGCGAGGGCGTCAAAACGATTCTCGGCGCGGTGTTCTTATCGCTCTATATCCTCGGCGCATTCGTTTTCATGACGGTGCAGAGTCTTCTGCGGCCGGCGATCGAGGAGACCGTCATCAAGCGCGATGTCACGCCGAAGGGCGCATTCCGCTATTCCGTCGTGCAGGTGCTGGATCAGGGCAACGGCAATACCTATGTGTCGATCGAGCCGAATACCGCGGATATTGATTACAGCCATTCCAAGTGGTTTGCAAAGGGCTTCGCGAAAGAGGTCTATCAGGAGCGCCCGCTTTCGGAGAAATTCGATATCGAATGGAAAACGCAGACGCGCTCCGAGATCACCCGTGAGCTGATCACGCATAACCCAAGCACTGTCTTTACGCTCGATGCGGAGCAGATCAAGCTGCTCGGTCTGGATGCGGGCTATCAGAAGGAATACACGATCGGCGCCCTGAGCCGCCGTCAGCGCCACAAGCTCGGCTACGGCTCGAACGACGACAAGATCGACACGAAGCTCGCAAAGCTCCTGCGCATCACGCTGAAGGATCCGGAGGAGACCGTGACGCTGAACTTTGAACAGATGATCGACCTCGGACTGAGCCCGACTTATGAGCAGCGCCTTTCCCGCATGACCGACGAAAACCTTGCGACGCTCGGCGTGCCGGAGGAAAATGAGGTGCTGTATGTCAACGGCAAGGTCGTTTTCCGGCAGTATGTCGCGGTGCTGGAGCGCACATTCAGCGAGGGCTCGCGCGATCTTACCGCGTTCCTCGAATCCAATACCGTTCCGGAGGTGCATCCGGAGGGCGTTGAGATTCCGAAGACCGAGACCACAACAACGACCGTCACGACGACGACGACCACGACGGAGGAGACCACGACCACGACCGAAGAACCGCAGTGGCAGTGGCAGCAGCAGTGGTGGTAAGCGGCGGCGGTTCCATGTACTGAACAGATTCGGATTGCGCTGTGTGCAGACGGGGGTGAGCCCTGTCTGCATACGGTGCAGTATCCGTTTATTATTGATGTACCAATTCAATCTTGAAGAATAGATGCGCAGGATTTTTGTCGTGAGACAAGGCAGAAAGCCG
>CAMOOV010000148.1 GCA_946621745.1 uncultured Ruminococcus sp. | reverse complement strand
AAAGATGCAAGCAGATGTGCCGCCAAGCTGCCAGCCGGGCTCCGGTCGTCAGGCGGGCTTTGTGCGGTGTTGCCTTAAAGTCCGACGACGAGGCACGCATCAGCTTACAGGCATTCTGTGCTTCATCGAAAAACGCCTTGCTGGCATGAGTCAAGCAAGGCGTTTTGATACATAAAATCTGAACGGTCAGGTTTTCGTGCATATCAGCGCACTGAATCGGTATTGGCGCAATCGTCGGTAAGCGGGGCATATCCGCTTTCCGCAATGATGCGCTGTCCGGTCTCACTCTGCATAAAATCCAGCAGAACCGGGATATTCGGATTTTCGTTATGTGCATCATAGACAGCCAGCACATCGCCCGTGACCGGATAGCTGCCGTCTGCGATATGCGCCGGATCGGGGTACACGCCGTTTACGGACAGCATCTTCACACCGCCGTTTTCGACGATCCCCTCGACATAATACCGGAACGAATAGCCGATCGAGCTGCCGAAAAAGCTGAATGGATCGCGCTTCATCGGCGTATCGCCCATGAAAGAGAGCATGGCCGTCTGACTGCCGCTGCCGGGATTGCGCTGCACCGCGTCAATCGGGATATGCGCGCCGCCGACCTCTGACCAGTATTTGATCTCGCCGGAATAGATGCCGCGGATCTGCTCTGCCGTCAGATCATCCACGGGATTATCCTGATTGACGATGAAGACGAACGCCTCCCGCGCCACAGGCACATAAATCAGCTCGCAGCCCTTTTCCTCTGCATATGCCTTTTGTTCGGCGGAGGGCTTTGCGCACAGTACGATATCTGCCGTGCCGTCCGCGAGGGACTGATAGGCACCGCGTGTATTGGTATACTGCATCGCGCTTTCGGGCGTGTAGTTTTCGCCGTCGAAGTGAACGGAATCCTCCGGATAGACTGCGTGAACAAATGCCGAATACACAGGCAGCAGCGCCGCCGCGCCGTCAATGACCGGAATATCGCCGGAGAGCTTCGGTGCATCTGCCTTCACGATCTCCGAATCCGGATCGAACGGCAGATAATGTGAGACCTCGATCGACTTCGCCTGCATTTCCGGACTGGTGCTGTTCAAAAACCGGCGCGTCACCGTGAAATAAAATGCCGCATCGAATCCCGCGAACATCAGCGCGATGCCCGCGAGCACGGCGATCTGTTTTGTCAGCTTCTTCACAGCGCATCACCGTCCGTTCGCAATATATGAGATGACCGAAACATCCTGCTTCAGCAGCACGGTATACACGAGCAGCGCGATCACGCTGATGCAGCCGAGAATCAGAATGACGGCAAGCAGCCGGCTGAATGTTCTGTCCTTCATGATGTCACCTCTCACATATGGGCAATGCCGATCGCCGCGATGATAAACAATGTGACGGCCGCAGCGGTCAGGATCGCCGCGATCACACCGGAAATGACGAATATGCGTTTATTCCGCTGCCGTTCCGGTGCGTCCTTCGGGCTGCGCTTATAGCGGATGAGCGCCGGAAAGAAGATCGAAACCGCCGTTAGCGGGAATCCCAGAAACAGTGTCAGCAGAATGGACTCCTCGATGACCAGACCGATGCCCCAGCGAACCGTTCTGACGATCAGCTGAATTGCGATCAGAATACCGGCCGCGCCGAGGATGCACAGCGCAATGCCGTATCTGCGGCGGGCAGGCGTTCCGCTCTCCGAGCGCAGAAATCCGCGTGCGGTGATAATGAGCCAGACAAATACCGGCAGCATGGCTGCACCGATGATCCATCCGAAATGTCCTTCAAACATGAATATGCCCCCTCGTTACTGGCAATATCGTTAAAAATCGAGCTGTGCTTCTTTCCTACATTATATCGCAATCCAGAGTGATTGTCAATAGGTTGAAATATGTGAAACCGCATGAAATTCTATTGACGAAACGGGGAAAATCGGTTATAATGAAGGAAAGAGAACTGACAAGGGGGAATTCCTGTGACAAAAAAGATCCTGTGCATTCTTCTGGCATCTGCAATGGCGGCGGGCGCTGCGCCGACTGTTTCTGCGGCGCCGGAGACCGCATTGCTCGACACCTCCGGCTTCCGCATCATGGACGAAAATCTGGTCTACATCGGTGCGGATTATCTGAATGCGGCGACTGTCCTGTTCGACGATCAGGACAAGGTGCCGACATCGTTTGAAAGCCCGCGTGTCGATGCAGCGCTCTGGGATGCGACACAGCGCAGCAAAAACTGGAAACCGAACTGGCAGTCTGAATTCGGCGAGGATGCGTTCCTCATCGACATGGGCGCGAACTATCATATCAGCGGCATCTGCTTTCTCGATACGAACGGCGCACAGACATGGAAAATCGAAGCCGGAACGCCGTTTGACTGGACGGAGATCGGCAGCTTTGAGACCGATCAGTATCAGGTCTGGCGCGGGCTGAAGCTCGATGCGGGTGAAACACGGTATCTGCGGTTTTCAACGCCCTGCGGCGACAGCGGCGTATCGGAGCTTGCGATCTACGGCTGCAAGGTCTCGGAACTGTCCGATGCGCAGAAGAAAAAGACCGCCGCGAAATCATCCGGCAGCAATAAAATACAGATTTCCGCCGCGCAGCAGATCGGCTTCAATGCATTCATCGACGATCCGATGACCGCGATCTCGGCAGGCGGCAATGTGCGGGAATACCACAATCTGAGCTGGCTGCTCGACGATGCCGGAAGGGTGAAATTCACGCAGGGCACATGGGGCGATATGGACAGCTTTTACGGCGCGATGCACGCACGGGATATCAGCATCATACCCTGTTTTCAGGGCGGCAGTGCCGCGATCTCCGGAGAAAAGCCGCCGGAGATCCCTGTCGCAAAGGGCGCCGATACGACCGATGCAAAAAGCTATGCGGTTCACGGGCAGGCGATGTATCAGGTCGCGGCGCGGTACGGCAGCAATCCCGATGTGGATCCGAAAACGCTGAATGTCGCGGACGGCTCGGAGCCGAAGACCGCGCTCGGACTTTTGCAGGCGCTCGAAAACTGCAATGAGCCGAACAAAACATGGAGCGGCAAGGCGAATTATTTCACGCCCTATGAGCTGGCCGCGATGTGCTCCGCAGATTTCGACGGACACGAGGGCACGATCAAGAATGCCGGTGTGCATCAGGCGGATCCCGATTTTCAGCTTGCGGTCGGCGGTCTGCTGATGACGGCATCCATTCTCGACTATCTGTCCGAGATGAAAATGTGGTTCGATTACAACCGCACCGACGGCAGATTTGCGGTCGATATCATCAATGTGCATCTCGGGCCGGATACATTCAATCCGGAGGATTCCGGCATGGTCGGCCGCATCCGCGAGCTGCAAAGCTGGATCGCCGAAAATGCGCCGGGGACTGCGCTGTGGATCTCGGAATTTGAAATCCCGATGTCGGACTGCGATACCGAGGGCGTGGACAATCACGACAATGAAGCCTATCAGCTGAAATACGCGCAGCGTGTAGCGAGAACCTATCTGACGGCGATCGGCGCGGGTGTTGACCGCATGACGAAATTCCAGCTCCGCGACGAGGGCGAGGGCGTATACTATAATTCCGGACTGGTCACGCAGAAGGGCAGCTGGAGCAAAAAGCCCGCGTGGTATTATGTTTCCTGCATGACGAATGTCCTCAAAGACTGCGCCTTTGCCGCTGACATGGACGAAGCGGAAAAGACCGGTGACGGCGTGAAGCGCTATTTCTTCATCAACAACAAAACCGGCGACAGCGTGTACTGTCTCTGGCTGCCGACGAATACCGGCGCCGTGAAGAAGAATTATGCGGTGACCGTTCCCGCGGATGCGAATGTGTATCTGACCGTTCCGGGAACATATGCCGAGGGCGTCACATCCGCGCTGACGCCGGAAAGCGGCAAGGTCACGGTCGATGTCAGCGAGACACCGGTATTCCTCACGGTTTCGGCATCGGAAAAGCAGATCATCAACGGTAGGGGCAGATATATCAAGCCTGCGCTGCTCTCGCTGACGGAGGATTTCTCCGGCGAAACCTGCGATCTTTCTGCCGCGCCGAAGGACACAAAGCTCGATCAGTTCTACCGGATGTTCGATGAGCCGGCGACGATGCCGGAATTCATCTACGGCGATACGGCAGATCTGGCCGCGCCGGAAACGAATGTCCGCAGCAGCGGCATCAGCTGCTATGTCAGTCTCGGTCAGCCCTATGTACTGGACGGCTTCGGCGTTTATGATACCTACGGCAGCGGCAGCATTGAGATCTACGATGCGCATACCGATACGCTGCTCTGGTCATCGGATCTCGGCTCGTATATGGCAAAGAGCCTGAGCCCGGCGGATCCCTCCGCGCCGACCGATCTGCTGTATATCGTCAAGGGCGGCGGCGATCTGAATGAGCTGGCGCTTTATGGCTATCCCGCACCGGAAGCGGATGAAAGCGCCGCTGCAGCGGAGCTCCTGCGCTGGCTCCTGACAAAGGACACGAAGCTGAATGCGCCCGCCGCTGCCGATATAAACGGCGACGGCATTCTCGACAGCCGGGATCTGACGCTCTTGAAACGGAACAAGTTAGTATGACTGAAGGAGGCATTATGTCAGATCAGGCTTATTTCAGCAAAGAATCACTCTATCAGCTTGCAGGAAGGAGCTTTGCCGCATTCCTCGGCTTTCCCGACATCGACCGGCTTCTCGAAAAATCAACCTATTTCTATGTTGACCTGACCGATGAAAGCATTCTCTTTTTGCATCCGGAAAGCAAAATGCGAAGCATGACGGATGTATCCGCGATTACACATTATTCGCAGATCTGCGAACTGATGACGCACTGTATGGACGAACAGTGCAGCAATGAGATCGGCGGCCGCCTGACAGCAAAATCATTGATAGAGGAATACCGGATCGGCAGCCGCTTCCGGCAATTTCTGTTCACCTGCAAATTCGGCGGGGTCCCCGGCAAGAAGCAGATTTGCTGCGATCTCAGCGAACAGGACGGCCGCATATTCGGACTGTTCCTGATTTGTGATGTGACTGATGTGCATGATACCGATATCAAGCTGCTGCGCCGTGTGGAATTTGACGGACTGACGAATCTCTACAACCGCAGTGCCGGTGATTTGCTCGTCCTTGAATACCTGAAAAACTATCCGCAGGACAGCGCAGCGATTGTACTGCTTGATATTGACCATTTCAAGCGGTTCAATGACCAGTACGGCCACGAGGTCGGCGATGTTGTACTGCGCGGAACGGCGCGGCAGCTGGAGCAGTATTTCGGGAGAGACAGCGTCATCATCCGCAACGGCGGTGATGAATTTCTGATACTGCTGAAGCACCGCACTGAGGCGGAGGCGCGTGATGAGGTGCGCAATTTTTCCAACGCCGATCACTCGATCCGGTATCAGGAGCGCACATATCCCTGTACCTATTCCGTCGGCTTTGCGATGTATCCGGAGCAGGGGCGTGAATACCATGACCTTGCAATGAAGGCGGATGTTGCGATGTATACAGTCAAGATGCATCACCGCAACTCTTATCTGCAATACCGGCCGGATCTTCTTCTGCAAAAACGAACGCAGCTCAGCTTTCAGCTTGCTGATATTGTTTCCGGTATTCCGGGCGCGATTCTCGTTTACAAGGCGGATGAGAAGGAGGAGATTCTCTTTGCGAATGACCAGCTCTATGATCTTTTCGAGTGCGATTCAATGGAGGAGCTGCTGTCATTCAGCGGCGACAGCTTCAAAAATATCGTGCATCCGGATGATCTTGACGAGGTCGAGGCGTCTATCAAAAAGCAGATCGACTCGAATCCGTTCGGACTGGATTATGTCAGCTACCGCATCATTACGAAATCCGGCAAGGTCAAGATGATCGACGATATCGGGCATCTTGTTCACACACCGAAATACGGTGATATCTTCTATGTCTTTCTCTATGACCGCGAGCAGAAGGCGGATATCCTGCGGCTTGCCGGACTGGAGGAATAACCGCTTATCTGCGGGGAGATCCGGCAGCCGGTTTCATGAACTTAGGGCGTGTTGACACTAAGCCTAACGCGCGTCTTTTTGGCTGATTTTGCCCCGTTCGTCGTTAAAAATCCTTGCCGGGCGACAGCCCGCCTGCGGATTTTTGCCTTGAACGGAACAAAATCATCTCAAAAATCCGCATATTATTTTAGTGTCAACACACCCTAGTATCAGAAAGCACTTCCGCAGGCGCGTATGCTGCGGAGGTGTTTTTTTGATTCAGCGGGGATATTGTATCAACCCTCTTGACTTATTCACGGTAACAATGTATAATTAAAAAGGAGACGGCGTCTGTTTTGTACCGAACAGGCGATACCGTCTGTAAACATAAAAAGGGAGGGAAAACCATGCACAAATATCCAAAGAGAGTATTGGCAGGCCTGATAGCCGCGGCTATGACTGTTCCGGCGGCTGTCAGTTTTGCCGCACCGATGCAGGCAGCAGCCTATGAGCTGCTGGGCGAAACAGACTTCACACACAAGATGATCCCGTGGATCACTGTGCAGAAGAGTCCCGCAAGGCAGGATTTTACACTGCGGGACGGCGATGTGCATATCTATATCCTCAATCCTGCCGGCGCTGACCGTTCAAACTGGGATCTCCAGTTCCGTCACGGCGGTCTGAGCTTCAAGGCCGGACACGAATACAAGGTCAGCTTTAAGGCAAAGGCCCAACGGACGGGCATGGAGCTGGTCTCGCAGATCAGCGACAGCAAGGATGCTCACCGGTATTTTGTGCTGGACGGCATGACCGGCGATATGCACATGGGGCCGGATATGGGCGGTCAGTGGGGCAACCCGCTTTCGCTGACGACCGAATACACGGAGTATTCCGGCACATTCAAGCCGACTGAGGATATCGTGAATGCACGGTGGTCATTCTGGTATGCGCAGGACAGCAACGGCTACGGCGGCAATGCGCAGGCGGGCGACGAGCTCTGGTTCGATGATATGTCGATCGAGGATCTGACCGATCCGGACTATATCCCGCCGGAAAATCACTACGGCCTGACATCGCGCAGCTTTAGCGGCCTTGAGAACAACTATATCTCGGTGAATCAGCTCGGATATTTTCCGGGACTTGCAAAGATCGCCGTGCTGGGTGACAACGGCGGCGATCCGTTCGGCGATGCGATCGGGCTTACGCAGTCCGGCGGCTATGACTATGAGATCGTGCAGACCTCTGACAATACCGTTGTCTATACCGGAAAGACCGGCGCACCCGTGAAGGATCCGGATTCCGGCGATACTGTCTGCAAGATCGACTTTACCGAATTCGATGAGCCGGGTGAATACTATATCCGCATCAAGGGGGAGGAGTGGCGCTCGTTCCCGTTCCGCATCGACAAGGATGTCTATCACACAGATGAACAGGATCTTTTGACCGATGCACTGAATGATTTCTACCAGAACCGCGCCGGCACGGATATCGAGGGACAGTATATTTCATCCGGTGACACGGCCGCGCTTGCGCATTCCAAAAATCCGTATGATACATTCGGCTTTGTCCAGACAGAATGGC
>CAMOOV010000147.1 GCA_946621745.1 uncultured Ruminococcus sp. | reverse complement strand
TCCTGTATGATGATCCATTGCTGCTCCGCCGATCCGACGGATTCCCACTGCTGCACATTGCCGTCTGATTCCGCCGTCATCAGCTTGCCGCTGAGCCGCGCCGCGATCGTATACGATGCGCCGCTTACGATACGCCCTGCGGTATCTGCGTACACCGCGCGAAGTGTCTGCACGGCGGCGGAAACTGTCTGCTGCGGCGGCAGGCCGTTCATCACAGCGAATGAAGCGGCGAGCAATACAGCGGGCAGTCTGCCTGTTTTTTGTTTCATCATCGGTTCCCCCTTTTTATATATTGATGACAATATCATTATATCATATGATTATCAAAATTGCAATGTATTATTATGCTGTTTCCATGCACAATTACAAATCAAAAGCTGTTTAATCGCAGATCGTGCAGTTTTTCATAATGATTTGCATATCGCAGAAAAATCTGCAACCGTTCTGCATTTTTGGGAATATATATAGCAGGAGCTCCGATCAAACAGAAGGGAGGATGCAATGGAAGATTCGCAGATCGTTGCACTGTATCTGGAGAGAAACGAACAGGCTGTGCAGGAGACTGCCGCGAAATACGGAGGCTACTGCATGAGAATTGCCCGCAGTATCCTGCGAAGCGAGGAGGATGCCGCAGAGATCGTGAATGAAGCATATCTTTCGGTCTGGCAGAGCATTCCGCCGAATCAGCCGGAGACGCTGACAGCATTCATCGGCCGCATCACGCGCACACTCTGTCTCAAGCGCCTGCGCACGGCCTATGCCGCGAAGCGCGGAAGCGGTGAAACCACTGCCGCACTGGACGAGCTGGCCGAATGCGTCGGTTCCGGTCAGAATGTGGAGCAGGAGATCGAGGCAAAGGAGCTGGCACTCCGGATCAACTGCTTTTTGCAGGGCATTCCGGAGACCGAGCGCAGCATTTTTGTATGCAGATACTGGTATTTTAATTCGATTTCAGAGATCGCGTCGCAGTTTGGATTTTCGCAGAGCAAGGTCAAATCCATTCTGTTCCGCACAAGAAAAAAGCTCTGTGATATGCTCAGAGAGGAGGATCTTATATGAAGCTCGATACATTAACAGATGCAATCGGCATGATCGACGATGATCTGATCGTCAATGCCGCGAAGCCGAGAAAGATCCGGCAGAAGCGGCACCGTCTGCCGGTGATCGCAGCAGCCGCTGCCGCGGCAGTCTGCCTGACCGTCGGCGCATCCGCGCTGGCGGCGCGCAATACACATTTGCTGGATTCGTTCTTCGGCAATGAGGGCGCGGATCAGGTCTCTATGGCTGAGCTGCCTGCGCCGGTCGTATACGAAACGGGTGATGTGACACTGACCGTCGAGACTGAGATCGACGACGGCATGAACCGGCTGTATCTGATTTCAGCGGCAGACCGAAACGGCAATCCGCCTGATTTCATGGATATGATGTCGAAGACAGTCCACGCGGACGGCTCGCTGACGCAGTTTGGCACCGGCGGATTCGGCTTCGGCTATCATCCGGCGGACGAGGAAACGGCAGCCAGACCGGAATACCTCGCATATTTCGTGGAATATGCCGACCGAGAGGATTCGGACTGCTATCTGACCTTCCGCGGCTTTCCGGATATCCGCATCCCGATCCAGCCGGAACAGAATACCCCGGTCGCGGAATTCAGCGACGGCAGCGATACGGTCTATCGGCTTTCGTGCTTTGAGCTGGTTTATACCGGAACAGAAGCCCCTGCGGGCTTTCAGGAGCCTGTCGGGGAACCGGTAAATGAGCCGGAGCGCTGGCTGATCTATGCAGACGGAACGAAAAAGCAGCTCGACAATCAGAGCGCCGGAATTACAGAGCTGCGCGATGAAAACGGAAATCCGACCGGCCAATACCGCGCATATTATTCGCATAAGGAGTATCTGGATATCTCCGATGTGACTGCGGTCGAGATCGGCGGGACGGTCTATCCGCGCAAATAAACGCATACGAAAAGGGAGGAAGCCCCATGCGGGTTTCCTCCCTTGCTGTTATTCGCCGTATTGTTCGTTGCCGTTGTTTTCGCAGACGGCATAGAGATTCGTTTCCCATGCGGGAATATAGGGCAGATGCCGGATGAACAGGCGGTAGCGCGGATTGATGCGCTTGACCAGCAGCGGCAGCTCGAAGATATCCTCATTGCGGTGATAGAGCGAGATCATCAGTTTTGGCGAATACCGTGCGATTGAACGGCTTGCGCCCCAGAGTGCTTCGCGTTCTGCACCCTCGACATCCATTTTCAGGAGTGTCACAGGGCCGCCCGCGAGCAGATTGTCAACCGCACGCGCCGGTGTCATGACACCGTCTGCCGCGATTGCGGACTGTCTGCCGGCCTTTGCGCCGAACGGCAACTCGGTATCCACACACCATGCCGTACACTGATAGCACTGCACAGAGGGCGTATCGCCGACGAATTTTACGAGCTTCTTGTAATTCTTCTTATCCGGCTCGACTGCAACGATGCGGTGATATTTTCCGCGTGCAAATTCGAGCATTTCGCGGATCGTATCGCCGTTGTAGGCGCCGAGATCGACATAGATCTCGTGATTCGTCGGCTTGATGATGCGGTTCCAGATCTCGTCCTTGCTGTCAACCTGTTCGATCAGATATTTGGGATTGCCGCTGATCTTGAAATTGATGATATTCGCATAGATCTGTCTGGAGCGTTCATCCGCGAGCGACTGATAAACAGCCTGTATTTCCTCCTCATGCTCCTTGCAGTAATCCGGTGTGAACAATCCGCCGCCGACGACAGGAACATCCGGCACATAGAGCTGGTATTTTTCACTCAGCATCCGGATGCGGTCGATCAGGGCAGGAGAGCTGACTGCAAATGCCAGCACGATGACAAAATCATCCAGCTCAGCCTCCAGCTCCGACAGCTTGCGCACCGGATAGCCCGCGAAATCATGACCGCGGACAAATTCGTCGCTTGCAAAAATACCCGCGGGCTTGATGCCGTAGGAACGCATTGCAGCAAGGATGCGCACAGCGCCGTCGCCCATGCCGTAGAGATAGATCGGTCGATCCTCTGCCTTCAGAAGATCCCAGACAGATTGTTTTTCAGTAACGAACTGAAGCATTTTCGGTGAATTCCCTCCGTGTGATGTTTATTCGTGGCGGTCGCTGAAATAATCGTCGTCAGCGGCATCGTCAACCGGATGATCCATCATGTCATCGTGATGCATATGTCCGTGATGCCCCATGCCGCCGGTGATCGCGTAAAGATCGCGCCCTCTGGTGTTGTAGCGGTCGCGCTCTGCGTCGATCTGCTTATCCAGCATCGCGAGGAACTGCCGCGGCTGCTTGATGCAGCGGACTTCCTTTTCGGGTGTATCGGTGTCGCGGACATAGAGGATGACAGTGCCGCAGCCGACGAGGCGCTGCCAGAACGGGAGCTTGAGCTTTTTATCTGTGACCTTGTAAAGATCCAGCTCATCCTCATCCAGATTGAAGAATCCGGGGCGTGTGATGAATTTCGTATTCGTCAGAAAATACTTGGTGAAGCTCCACGGCAGACCGAGAAAGGTGCGCTTTCTGTCCTGCCAGACATATTCGATTTCAGGTTTCTTGCTCATGATTTGTTCCTCCGTTCTGTTTGATATATACTCTGCCGGACGGGGCAGGGGATTACAGGCTGATAACGGTCACGCCGTTCGGTTCTGCGCTGACATGACGGTTCGTTCCGGCGACGGCGATCGTGAATTTCCGGTCGGTCGCGGGATAGGTCACGGTGATGCGGCTGCCCTCGCGCTTTGCGGTGATCGTGAGATCGAGTCCGCCCTCTGCCTTGTAGATTTCGCAGGAAGCGGTCTGACCGTCCTCCATGCCGCAGATCAGCACATCCGCATTTTGCAGATAATCATAGCAGACATCGCTGCGGAAATCGCCGCGGACGATGATCGAATTCGGTCTGACATAGACCGGCATTTCGAGATAGCTGCACTTGCGGCGGAACCACTTTCCGCCCTCGGTCAGCGGCGCATCCGCCTTGCCGAGCAGATCGAACCATTTGCCGGCCGGCAGATAGAATTCCGCTTCACCGCTCTCGTCAAAGACCGGCGCGCAGAGCAGGCTCTCACCGAGCATATACTGACGGTCGAGCGTCAGGCAGGCGGGATCGTCCGCGTAGTCGATGACCATTGCGCGCATCATCGGGATGCCGGTCTGATGCGTGTGATTTGCCTGCGCCCAGAGATACGGCATGAGCTGTCCCTTCAGCTTTGTGAAGAAGCGCAGCACCGCGCAGGCATTCTCCGGATTTTTCGGATCATCCTCCTCATATGCCCACGGCACACGGTAGGAGGTCGAGCCGTGCAGACGGCTGTGCGTACTCATCAGGCCGAACGCGACCCAGCGCTTATACACATCCGCAGAAGCGGTCTGCTCAAAGCCGCCGATGTCGTGGCTGAAGAAGCCGAAGCCCGATGCGCAGAGGGACAGTCCGCCGCGCAGAGTCTCTGCCATTGCGGAATACTCCGCCGCGCAGTCGCCGCCCCAGTGTACCGGGAATTTCTGGCCGCCCGCCGTTGCACTTCTCGCGAACAGCACGGCCTTGTCCTTGCCGGTGCATTCCTCCAGCGCTTCAAATACGACTTTATTATATAAATATGTGTAGTAATTATGCATTGCGACCGGATCGGAGCCGTCATAGTACACGACATCCGTCGGGATGCGCTCGCCGAAATCGGTCTTGATCGCATCGACACCCTCGGCGCAGAGCTTTTTGATGCCGGCTGCAAACCATTTGCAGGCTTCGGGATTTGTGAAGTCCACGATCGCCATGCCGGGCTGCCACATATCCGTCTGGAACACGCCGCCGTCCTTCGTGTGAATGAAATAGCCCTTTTCAACGCCCTCGTCAAACAGCGCGGATTCCTGCGCGATATAGGGATTGATCCAGACGCAGATGCCGACATTGTGCTCTTTTTTCAGGCGCGCGAGCATTCCCTTCGGGTCGGGGAACATTTCCTTGTCCCATTCAAAGCTCGTCCATGTGAAGGCCTTCATCCAGAAGCAGTCGAAGTGGAACATCTGCAGCGGGATATCGCGCTCCGCCATGCCGGAGAGGAAGCCGCTGACAGTCTGCTCATCGTAATCCGTCGTGAATGAGGTCGAGAGCCAGAGACCGAGTGATTTTGCCGGTGTCAGCGCGGGCTTTCCGGTTAGATCGGTATAATTTTTCAGCACCTCCGCGCAGTTCGCGCCGCCGATGATGAAATATTCCAGCGATTCGCCCGCAACGGTCATGCTGACCTTTGAGACGGTATCGGAGGCTGCTTCATAGCTGATGAAACCGGTGTGATTCGTAAATACGCCGTAGCCGCGGGAGCTGAGATAGAACGGCACGCATTTGTAGCTCTGCTCGGAGCAGGTGCCGCCGTCAGCGTTCCAGATCTCGACGGTCTGGCCGTTCTTGACGAACGGGGTGAATTTTTCGCCGAAGCCGTAGACATATTCGCCGACGGAAAGCGTGAGCTGCTCACGGACGAATGTGCCGCGGGGATCGGCCGGAACGCTCCAGAATGTCTGATCCATTGCGGTGCGGACGCGGTTCTCAATGCGGTTCGCATTCTCCTGAATATAGGAGGTCGAACGCCAGCCGCCGCCGGTCAGCAGCTTGCCGTCGTATGTAAATTTCACATTCCAGCTTTGCCCCTTTGCAATCGTGACAGCGGTCTTTCCGGAGGTCAGCGTAACGCTGCTTTCTTCCTCGGTGATGACCGGACGGAACGCGGGATCCTCGTTCAGCTCGAATCGCGGCATATGGTCAGCCGCGCCCTTGTGATGCACGATGCTGACCTTGATCGTATCCTCTTTGACGGAGGTATATGTGATCTCCAGCGTCACGCCGCCGAGCGTCATGCTGCGGTTATAGATCGTCTGGGATGTGGCGAGGACGCGGATCGCGTTCTCTGTGATCCGGATATCATAGGGCTGTGCGGCATAGTCCACCGTGCAGCCGCGCTGATTGAGCCAGAAGCCGTCAGCAAATTTCATAGGTAACCTCCTGCGCAGAGTTTTGTCTGCTGTCTATATTTTTACTTCTATATCATACCATAAAATCAGCGGAAAGTCAATGCTGCGGCATAGAAAAATACCGGAGCAAAATGACTGCTCCGGTATCTTTGGTTTAATAGGTCGTGCGGAAATAGCTGCGGTAGCCGTCGCCGCTGAAGAACAGATAGCCGTGCTGGAACTGCTCCGGATGCGTGAGATAGAGGTCAACGGCATCGCGGACATCCTGCGTGACATATTTTGACATGGTCTCCATCAGGATCAGATGCTCGATACCGGCAAACTGTCCGGGCTGCATCAGCACATCATAGACCGTATTCGGGAAGAGCGGCGAATTGACGCGGTTCATGATGCATTCCGCGATCAGCGCCTTTTCTGCGGTCGGTACCCAGTCCGCGCCGTATTCGTGCCCGACAACATTGCAGAGCATGATATATTCGCGGTCGGTGACGGAGATCGCATAGCCGCCGGACTGCTGCTGCGGAGCAGGCGGCTCGGTTTCCGGTTCGGTTGCCGGTATCACAGGCTCGGTAAAGACCGGCTGCGGCGGCTGTGTTGAGACGGGAGCCGCCCAGACAGGCTGCGGTGCTGCTGTCGTAACAGGCGGTGCAGCAGTTGTCTGCGGAGCCGGAGCAGCGGTCGTGACGGTCGTTGTCGCGGCGGTTGTCTCAGCCTCCGTAGTAGCTTCGGTTGTGGCTTCGGTTGTTGTGACGGTCGCCGCCGTCGTAGTTGTTGCTTTTGCAATTGTTTGTGCGGTTGTGCGGGAGGTGACAGCTGTTGTCTTTGCGGCAGTCACGGTCGTGACGGCTGCGGTCGTCGTGACATTATCCGGAAGATCCACATCGGACATTTCATCCGCTGTGATCTCCGCGATCGGTACAAAAAGGTCGGTGCGCACCAATGACAGATCGGCGCGTGTCAAGGCAAATCCCCCCAGAATGCCTGCGGACACCAGACCGGCAATGACAGCTGCGGCCTTCGCTTTCTTCATCAACTCATCCTCTCGGTTTAGATTTTACTTGCGTTAAGTGTATAGTAAACTAAATATATCTTACCACAGATTGCAAAAAATTACAAGATTATTACAGTATTTTCCATTTTGTAATCAAAACTTAGGATAATATTCAGAATCCGATTTGTGCAGCATATACAAATTTTGATGTTGATTTTTTCGGTGCGAGCGGCTTGATGAAGAATGACGGCAAATGACCGGGGCTTTTTTGTCAGATTTTACAGCGCATCATCCGGCTGCTGACCGTCATGCGCGTTCCATGCACATTCCGTGATCTGCATATCCGTAAAGACAGCGCGGAAGCTCGAATCCTCCGGACTGCACGCATAGATTCCGAAACGGATCCTGCCGCCGCCTTCGTGCATATGGCAGATGCGCATCTGCGAAAAATGAACGCCGTCCTGTGAGCATTCGATGCAGTAATCATCCTCACGCCGGCTGAACCGGTACCACATTGTTTTGGTGTCCGCCGGAATCGCGGTC
>CAMOOV010000146.1 GCA_946621745.1 uncultured Ruminococcus sp. | reverse complement strand
CACTGCTTTCTGTTATCATCGCGCACGGACTGTATGATTTCATCATCTCCTGCGCAGCGTCCCTGACGCATCTGTAAATACCTGTTCACTCAACAATCAATACATATTCAGGAGGAAACTATCATGGCTCAAATCATTGACGGCAAGAAAATCGCTGCGAATGTCAAGGCAGAGGTTCGCGCAGAGGTCGAAAAGCTCAAGGTAGCCGGCGCAAAGCCCGGTCTCGCTGTTGTGCTGGTCGGCAGCAATCCCGCATCCCGCGTCTATGTCACCAATAAGGAGAAGGACTGCGCAGAATGCGGCTTCGCATCCTATGAGTATGCGCTGCCGGAGGAGACCACCGAAGCAGAGCTGCTGGAGCTGGTCGCAAAGCTGAACGCAGACGATTCTGTCAACGGCATTCTCGTGCAGCTCCCGCTCCCGAAGCAGATCTGCGAGCAGACCATTCTGCACGCGATCTCCCCGAAAAAGGATGTTGACGCATTTCATCCGGAGAATGTCGGCCGGATCATGATCGGCGATTTCAGCTTCCTGCCCTGCACTCCCGCAGGCGTCATCGAAATGCTCGATGCCATGCAGATCGAGATCAGCGGCAAGCACTGCGTCGTGATCGGCCGGAGCAATATCGTCGGCAAGCCGATGGCAATGCTTCTGCTCCACCGCAGCGGCACGGTCACAGTCTGCCATTCCCGCACGAAGAATCTCGCGGAGATCACCCGTCAGGCGGATATCCTCGTTTCCGCGGTCGGCAAGGCCGGCTTTGTCACGGCGGATATGATCAAGGAGGGCGCTGTCGTCATTGATGTCGGCATGAACCGCAATGCAGAGGGCAAGCTGGTCGGCGATGTCTGCTATGAGGAAGCGTTTGAGAAAGCCTCCGCGATCACGCCGGTGCCGGGCGGTGTCGGCCCGATGACGCGTGCGATCCTGATGCGCAATACGCTGACCGCTGCAAAGGAACAGCTCGGCAAATAATTATCCGCTCCGCAATTCAAAGGAAAGGAAGCCTCATTCATGGGAAAACTGCAATTCAGTCAGTCCGGCGCATCGCTGGTCATGGCAGTGCTCGGTGTCATCCTGCTGCTGATGCCCGGCGCGGCACTCACGACCGTCGTGCAGATTATCGGCGCATTTCTGCTGCTGGCAGCGGCCGCCAAGCTGATCGGCGCCTACCGTGACCGCCGTTCGGAATTCGCCTCACGCTTTCTGCTCGGCAACGGTCTGGTCGGCGGCATCGCAGGTCTTGTCCTGCTTTTCAAGCCGGCAGCGGTTGTTTCGATCTTCCCGATGCTGGCAGGACTGCTCGTCCTGCTCTCCGGCATCATCAATCTGACAAATGCGCTGGAATGCAGACGCACTTATGCAAATACTTCCCCCGCTGTACTGGTCATGCCGGTCATCACGATCATTCTCGGTGCGGTGCTGCTTTTCAATCCGTTTTCTGCGGCCGCAACGCTTGTCCGCGTGATCGGCTGCATCCTGATCTATAACGGCATCACCGGCATCTTCATTGACAGCAGACACTGACCTGATGATCCTGCTCATGCAGGCGCGCTGCCTGCGGCGGGATATTGTGCATAGTTATGAATTTGCAGAATCTGCTTGACATCTCGCATAACAGGTTGTATAATCAAGCTAGTAACCAAGCGGGTATATCATTGTAAAGGAGCTGCTTTTATGAAAACGAGCGGATATCAGAAATTTCTGGCATTTATCGGGGTGATCGCAACGATCGGAGCCCTGCTGCTCATGCTGGTCGGCGGCGTCGCTGCCGCGCTCAGCAACAATGCGGAATTTACTTCCAAGCTGGCGGAGACCGTCAAAAATCAGGGGCTTGATCTTCAGGTGCAGATGAATCAAAGCAGCATTATCGCGGTCGGCCTTGCGGTCGTCGCCATCGGCATTGTGTATCTGCTTTACGGCATCTGTATGCTCCGCGCCTCCAAAAATGCGGAGAACAGCGTCGGCGCATTCATCTTTGCAATGCTCGGCCTGATCCTTGCCGGAACCGCGCTGGTCAGTGCGATCCGCAGCGGCACGGGTGTCCTCGGCAGCATCGGTTCGTTCGTGCTGAATCTCGGCATTTTTCTCGATGTGATCGCAGTCAGAAAGCAGATCGAATGATTGCTGATACACAGTATTCTGCGCCTTCTCCGAAACGGGAAGGCGCTTTCCTTTTCCGCTGTATTTGACTTGACAGCATCGCACATTTGTGATACAATTATAATAGTGAAGTATCGGCAATGTGACGAAAGGAGCATATATGAAAACGATCAAACGCTTATTGGCGGCCTGCCTTTCGGCCGCGCTCATGCTGTCCGTCCCGATCCCGGTGCTGGCATCTGAATCCAGTTATTTCTCGGTTGAGGGCTGCGACTGCACATTCCAGATCGTGAATGAATACGTCAGAGTAAAGGATATTGCAGAGGATGCCGCCGGACCGGATCTCGTGATCCCCTCCTCCATTGATCCGGGAAAGATCACCACTGCATCCCTGCGAAACAGAGTACTGAACGGTGAATACGGCGAGTGGGAGGGCAATATTCCGGTCAAACGGGTCGATTTAACCGGATACACTAATTTCCGCAATAACACAACCGTTGAAAACCTGATTCTCTCCGAAGGCATCACAAATTTTAACATTAGCGCAAAGAATGCAAAAAACCTGAAAAGTGTTCAGATCCCGACAACGCTCACACGCGTTGAGATGCAGGACTATACAACGGAAACCGATGACGGCTATACCGTCGATACGGCCATTCTGGATACGATAGAGGGGGAAGCCGGAGATTTCATTCTCTTTCATGACTTTCTGATCGGATTCATTCCCAATGACGCACCCGGCGTCACGGTCACTCTGCCGGAAGAGGCCAAACGGCTGAACGCCGGCTATCCCGGCTTATCGACTGCGTCATACCGCGTCGAATATACCAATATCGCATCCGTCAAAGGAATCAACGCTAAATTTGAGGAGCATATTTTCACCGACAACCTCAAAGAAATCACCGACCAGCTCTTTGAATTAAGCGGCGTTCAGACAGATGCACTCTATATTCCGCCGAGCTGCACAAAGATTTATTCCTCTGCCTTCGGTAATGTCAAGGGCGTCACGCTCCTCTGTGAAAAAGGCTCCGCTGCCGAGACCTTTGCCCGGAAGAACAAACTCCCGTACCTCTTGCTGCATGAGACAAAGGACGGCATCCGCTGGCTCGAACTGGAGGACGGCACCGCCTGTATCTACGAGATCACCAAGCCGACGAAAAATGTCATACTGCCGGCTGAGGTTGACGGCGTTCCGGTCTCTCAGGTCGGCTACAACAGCACCAAAGCGACCGGCAATATCTTTAAGCGCAATGATGTGCGCAATGCCGTCGAATCAGTCACTGTCTCTGAGGGCATCACGCAGATCAATCCGGCAGCCTTCCGGTATCTGCCGAATGCCAAGTCCTTCTCCCTGCCGGAGTCGCTGATCCAATGCGAATGCGCCGCATTCGATCATACGGCATGGCTGGATGCGCAGACGGACGAAACGGTCATCCTCGGCGACTGGCTGCTCCGCTATACCGGCGAAAACGAGAATCCGAAAATCCCGGATTCTGTCAATCATATCGGCGCGAAGTGGCTTCAGAGCAATGTCACCTCGGTGTCCTGGCCGAAGCGGTTTACCGTCATCGGGCCGGGCCAGCTCGACTGCCCGACACTCAATAATGTGTATATTCCCGACACTGTCACAGAAATCCAGTCCGGCGCGATCGTTTCAGATCAGCTGCATGAACTGTTCATTCCCCAAACGGTCAAAAAGATTGCCGTTGACAGCATTCAGCAGACACCCGGCAATAAGGATAATGTCCAGCGCATCATCTTCGGTCTCGAAGGTTCTGCCGCAGAGAGCTTCGCCCGCAAAGCAGATTTCACTTTCCTGATTACCAAACCCAACACCCTGCTCGCACAAACAATGTGGACACTGAAAACACCGAATACGCTTTCCTTCTCCAATACCGGATATGTGTTCGGCAGCAGCTATGATGTCAATGCCAGACACGAGGAGATGCTGAAAAAAGCCGGCGCAGATCTTACACAGAAATGGGGCGGCTCCTGCTTCGGTATGTCCGCAATCGTCATGATGACACAGGATAATCTCTTCGATCCGCGTATTTACAATTCGCAGGCCGCCTGTCTGCATGATCTCGAAGCCTCTGAGGATTTTCTCTCTCTCATCAACTCCTATCAGCTTCTCTCCGCATCCGATCAGTCCACCGCGCCGTTCCTGAACAGCCGTCAGCTGAAGACGCTGCACCTTCTTGATTACGCCTCCAAAGCCACCGCCAACGGCAACGGCAAGGTATTCATCATCGTTCTCCATCTGAAAACCGGCAATCACGCCGTGGTCGGCTGCGGCATCAGAGAGGGTGAATGGGAGGAATCGCCGTACCTGTACCGCATCCCCATCTGGGATCCGAATACACCGGACGGTGTGATCGGTGAACGCGATCTCTATATCTCTGCGGACGGCACGGAATGGGAGCTGCCCTATTACGGTATCGGCCGTAAATTAGTAGAGGGGACGACCGATGTATATTCAACGATCGGTGATATCCTCTATGCAGTCAATGACAGCAGCTATCTCGATACCTCTTATCTGCCGGATCTCACCGGCGATATCAACCGCGACTGCGTGCTTTCGGCGAAGGATCTCTCCTGCCTGAAACAGATTATTGCGGGAAAGCGGGACGCTGACCTTGAACGCGCAGACATGAACAAAGACGGCAAGATCGACAGCAAGGATCTGAACGCTCTATCCAAATATCTCACGGGAATCACAAACTCCCTGAAAGGATAATGCCATGAATCAGGCATCCGTTAAAATTATCGCATCCTCGACCGCCGGCGACACGGTCTGTGCCGCCGCCGGCCGTATCTCCACAACACAGGGCACGGCGCTGGAAATCTATCAGCGCTCCTGCGAAAAGGAAAACAACGGCACACTGATCGAAAAGGTCTGCGCCTCCGGCCACACCTCTACATTGGAGCATCAGTTCTTCACTGTCGCATTCGACAATGTTTCCGTCTGCACAGAAGAATTCGTGATCGAATTCCGGCTCGGCTCCTATACGGTACAGTCGCGCCGCTATGTCGATTTCGCGCACGCCGGCTTCTGCATCCCGCCGATGCCGGAAGCACTGCTGCCGGAATACAAGGCGCATATGCAGTCGCTCTTTGATGCATATTCCAAACTGCTTGCGCTGGAAATCCCGAAGGAAGATGCGCGGTATCTGCTGCCCTATTGTTTCCGCAGCAATTTCTTCTGCACGATGAATGCCCGCGAGCTGCTGTATATGATTCATGTCATGACGCAGGGGCGCGGCGCAGCCTTCCCGGAGCTGAAACAGCTCGGTGCATCGCTGCTTTCGCAAGTACGGGAATGCTTCCCGAATCTGCCGGATATCCTCGGCAGGCGTCTGCCGAAGACCGCAGCGCCCGTGCTGCCGGAAGTACCGGAGATCGGTGAACCGACCGTATATCAGGCTGCTGCAAAGCCGGAATATACTTCGCTGAATGCCGCAGAGATCCTGCGTACCGCTGCGCAGTCAAACTGGACTGTCCTGCCTGCGGAACACGACATCTCTGAGATTATCCGCGGCGGCAGAGCGCGTGAGCTGGAAATGCTCCATGTGCAGTTTACGATCAAAGATCTGTCCCTTGCCGCGATCACGCATCTTGTCCGCCACCGCATTCAGACGGTGCTTGTTCCGCAGGTTACGCAGGCCGCGCTCCGGCAGCATTTTGTTCTGCCGGAAACGATCCGTGCAAATGCCGAAGCCGCCGCGATCTATCAGAATGCTTTCGCGGAAAATGCTGCCGTACTGCGGAAGCTGTGCAGCGCCGGTCTCCCGGCTGAGGCTGTGCAGTATTTCGCGCTGGCGGGAAATCAGCTGGATGTCCGCTGCGACATGAACGGCCGCGAACTGCTGCACTTCATGAAGCTGCGCACCTGCAACCGCGCACAATGGGAAATCCGCGCCTGCGCCGTCGAACTGCTGCGTGCGCTGCGTGCAGAATGTCCGGAGGTCTACGGCTGCTTCGGACCGAGCTGCTTTGTCAGCGGAAGCTGCCCGGAGGGGCGGCTCTCCTGCGGCAAATCCGCTGAAGTAATTGGACGCTTTTCGGCGAACGATATCCCCGATCCTGTGAAATGACCGTATCTGCACCGTCAGAATTCAATAATTTTTCTTAATTTCTGCAAAAAACCGCGCAAACCCCTTGCAAAATTGCGCGAAATCCGGTATAATAAAAGATAGTGTGAAATGCAGAAAGGAGACACTAGCTATGGCAACCCGCAAGCCCCAGTCCGGCACCAAATCAGCCGTGCGCACGAAAGCCCGTAAAACAAAGAAAAAACAGCCGCGCCGCGGTCCGGTCATGCGGTTCAAGTTCGGTCATCTGATCCTGATCTGGATCCTGAGCCTAATCGCCTGCTTCGGAAAATATGTATATGACCGGAATATGCATCCGGAAAAAAATGTGTTTGTGAAATCGGCATCGACCGATGAGGATTCCTCGTCGAAATCCTCATCGAAACCGGCGGTCGAATCCTCAGTCAGTGAACCCGTCGATTCACAGCCCGCCGCTGACGAATCGACTGCGCCTGAAACACCCGGCGGCGAGAATTCGGAGGGCCTGGACAGTGAGAATGAACCGATCGTTCCGGAAGGCCCGAAGAAAACCAATCCGGTTCCGGAATCCGAGGTGCATCAAGGAGATTACCTGAAAAAATGTGCATTTCTCGGTGAGACAAATGTTTATCTGCTCGGCAAAAACGGATGGCTCGCCCCGCTGAATGTGTATGCAAGCGAAAATCTGCGGCTGACAAATTACACCCGCGAATATATCATGCTCAATGGTACGACGATCCGCATTCTGAGCGCGATCAATGCGGCAAGCTGCCCGATCTATCTGATGTTCGGTACGGAAAGCCTCTTTACTCAGCCGACCGACCAGACAGCTGAGCAGTTCAAGATCCTGATGAAATCGGTCATGGCGCAGGCGCCGGAAGCTCCGGTCTATGTTATGGCGATCCCGCCGGTCACTTATGCAGCAGAAATCTCTGAAACACCGCTTCTGAACAGCACGATTGACGATTATAACTCCAGACTGCTGGATCTTTGCAACGATGAGAATATTTACTTCATTGATACGAACACAGCCCTGAAGAATAATGACGGGAAACTCGATCCGACACTTGCCGAGGAGGACGGTATTCATCTGAATGCTGACGGCGGCCGACTCCTGCTGGAATATGTTCTGAATCATGTTCCGCCCGCCGAATAACTGAATCACAAAAGCAGCGTATCGCATAAACGGTACGCTGCTTTTTTATGTGTCACTTTCGGCATCGTTTGTCGTCAGGACACAGCCTGCTGCGTACATTCTGTGTCGGAAGCCGTTTATATGCAAAACAAAGACCGCAGTACAAAACTGCGGTCTTTGTTGTTACCGTTTACTGATCGTCATCATCACGGCGCTTGC
>CAMOOV010000145.1 GCA_946621745.1 uncultured Ruminococcus sp. | reverse complement strand
TTTTCTGCGTGATCGGCTGGAACCTCATTCTCAAAAACCTGATCGCAAGGCCGCGCCCCTTCTGGCTCGAAAACGGCAATCCGCTCGCGATGATCGGCGTCAAGGATCTCGCAGCGCGTACATATATCCGTGACGGCGCGACCATTATTCCGGAGACCAGAACGATCATCTCGCTGCTCGTCAAGGCACCGACCGATTTCGCATTCCCCTCCGGCCACACGCAGGCTTCCTTCGCTGCGGCGACCGCGATCTGTATGTGGAAGCGCAAGTGGGGCATTCCGGCACTCGGCCTTGCAGCACTTGTTGCATTCTCCCGCCTGTACCTCTATGTGCATTATCCGACCGATGTGCTGGGCGGTATTCTCTTCGGCGTCGGCTACGCACTGCTTTCCCTCGCGATCTGCGATAAGCTCTTCCGCAAGAAGACATGGGACGGCTGCGAAGGCGCCCGCAGAAAGAAGAGAAAGAAGAGAAGAAAGCAGCGTCCGGCTCCTGTTGCAGCAGCAGCAGGCTACGGCAATGACGGCTATGCTGACGATTATGACAATGCACCGGCATACGACGATGCGCCGGTTTATGATGACGAACCCGTCTATAACGATGCACCGGCGGAGGATTATGCAGACGAACCTGCGTATGACGATGCGGATTACGCGGACGAGCCGGTCTATGACGATGCGGATTACGCAGACGAGCCGGTCTATGACGACGGCGATTATGCAGATGAATCCACATTTGACGACGAGGAGCTCGCAAATGACTATGCCGATGACGATGCGGCATATGATGACGAGTCGGCTGAATAATTACATATCCATACAAACACAAAGGGAAGATGCCCGAACGGGTATCTTCCCTTTTTTATGCCGGTATCTCATTCGGCGCAGGTCTCCGTCCGGCAGACAAACGGCAGTCCCGCCTGCCGCAGGGCATCCGCACAGGCGTCCGCTTTCTCCGGATCGCTGCATCCGGCAAAGACCGCCGCGCCGCTCCCCGACAGAACCGGATGCAGCCCGAAGGAGCGCATCACCGTCCGGATCTGCTCTGTCTCCGGCAGATCGGTGATCGCATCAAAATGATTCCCGCAGACCGAAAACAGCGTATCTGCATCGCTTTCGAGATTTGCAAGAACAGCATCCGTCGCACAGGGCAAGGCATCCGGACAGGCGTCCAGCCGATGGTATGCCTCCGGTGTCGAGATGCCCGCGCCGCCCTTTGCAATCACCAGCGGATACGCCGGCAGCGGCTTCAGCGGCGTCAGCTGCTCCCCGATGCCCTCCGCATAGCAGGTTCCGCCATAGAGGAAAAACGCGCAGTCCGCGCCGAGCGATGCCGCGATCCGGTGCAGCGATTCATCGGAAACGGATAAGCCGAACAGCTCCCGGATGCCGCGCAGCGCCGCTGCGCAGTCCGAGCTGCCGCCGCCCATGCCCGCCTGCGAGGGGATCTGCTTTTCGAGGCCGATCTCCAGACCGCAGGGATTCTCTCCGAGCAATGCCGCGGCTGCTTTCCAGATCAGGTTCCGCCCGTCGCAGGGGATCGCCGGATCATTGCAGCGCAGTACCAGCGGCGCATCATCCGCCGTGCGGCGGAATGTCAGCGTATCGTAAATGCCGACCGTCTGAAAGACGCTGCGCATCGTGTGATAGCCGTTCGGCAGTCTGCCGGTGATATCCAGCGAAAGATTGATCTTTGCGGGTGTCCGGAGTGTCATCAGATCCTTCATCAGAACGCTTCCTTTCTTACGAGGTTATGAGCATTTCCCATGTTGTCTTGTTGCCGGCAATCGTGTTCTCAGTATAATAGACCAGAATATACTGCGCATCCGCAGCGCCGACGCTTCCGCTGCCGTCAACATCCGCCGCCTTTGCATCCGCTTCCGGCATATCCGTTACGCCTGTTGTCAGGCTTTCCGTATATGCAGTCAGCACATACTGTGCATCCTTGTTCGTGACTGCGCCGTCGCCGTCTGCGTCGCCCTTTGTCCGCTCCGCAGCACCCTCAAGCGGAACGAACTGCCGTTCGTTTCGTTTTGCATATTTCTCGGCTGTGGAGCCCACATAGCCGCAGATCAATGCATCCTCTGAAATCGTGTCGGAAGAAAAATCTATTTGGCATTGAGAATTCAAAATTGTGATTTTTTTTAAGTTACTGCAATTCAGTAAAACAGTTTTTCCAAAATATGTTACACTTGAAGGTATTATGATCGATTCTAAGTTCTTACAATCACGGAAGGCATACATACCTAAACTGTTTATTCCTTCTTCTATTTTAACTTGGTATATCTTTTCACTCACCGAACACCATGGTGAATTATCAAAGTTCCAGTTATTCATTTGGCCACTCCCTGAAATCAATAGTGTCCCTTCGTTGTCAAGCACCCATGTCTGGTACTCACCACATGAACCATGTTTTTCAATAATACCTCCTGCAATTTCAGCAAAAGCAAGATTATATTTTCGTGCATATGCTTCTGCAGTCGAATTCAAATCACCATAGATAAGCACACCATTATCAAAAGTATTCAGATCATCAAAAATAATACAGTCTTTATTTGGAATAATAGCCGATTCCAAACAGGTGCATCCTGAAAAAGCGTACTGTCCAATTCTTTCAACACTTAAGGGTATTGTGATTTTCTCCAGATTTGTACACCCAGCAAATGCTAATTTTCCAATCTGTGTTACAGATTCCGGAATCACTATTTCTTTCAACGCTATACACCCTTCAAAAGACGAATTTTCAATACTCGTAATATTATCCGGAAGCAAAACAGTTGATAGGCTCTCACATTCATAAAACGATTTGTCACCAATGCTCTCTACACTGTTTGGAATTGTAATTGCTGATAATTGCCCACATCGATAGAATGCGTAATTTCCAATATCAAGAAGTCGATCTGGAATTGTGACAGAAGATAGGTTTTTGCATTGATAAAACAAATAGCTACTAATTGCAGTAATGCTTTCTGGGATATCGATCGTATCTAAGCTTCTACATCCACTAAATGCACCTGTGTCAATTTCAGCGACACTGTCGGGAATAATAATGTCACTTAAACTAGTACATTCACTAAATGCATAACTGCCAATACTCACAACACCATTTGGAAGGTTTACTGAAGATAAACTGCTACAATTTCTAAAAGCATTGCCGCCAATTCTAGTGATTCCATTTGAAATAGTAATCGAACTTAAGTTACTGCAATCACTAAATGCACCATGTGCAATATCCTTAACGCCTTCTTCTATTATTACATTTCTAATTTTCTCATTATGTGATGACCACCGTTTATAGCCAACGCCCATTAAATCCATATTACCGCTGCCACTTATTACCAATGTACCACTTCCGTCCAATGTCCATATAAGGTTCTCACCACAAATCCCAGAATCCACAAACTCTTCCGAATCAGGAAAAAGCCGCGTTCCGTCAGCAGATACCATTACGCTGCACAGGCTCAATGTCACTGCGGCAGCTGCCGCTGCCGATAAGAAACGATACTTCATGTCATTTTCCCCTTTCCCGTCACCGCAATCGCCCGCGCCAGCTTGGAGGCCGGCTGCGGGATCAGCAAAAACCTCTGCTCCAGTGCATTTGCGAATGCCTGAAACGCATCCGCATCGCCGGATTTCAGCTCCAGCTCCAGTTCTTCAAACGGCTCCATATGTCCGCTGATGCCGAGCGCCCCGACATCAATCGCAAATTCCGCCGTAAAGGGCGCAGCATCGCGGTTTTCGATCAGATACCAGTTTCGGATGAACTCTGTCCGCGCAATCTCATGCATCGGCTGCGCAGAGAGAAAGATGCACAGCTCCCGCGGTGCGCCGGATTCCGCAAGACGCAGCAGTCCCTCATGCACATCCGCCGCTTCTGTCTCATATTCCTCGCGGAGCGCCTGTGCGCCCTCCTTTTTGACCGTCCGCTTCAGGCAGCAGACCGAACGCTCATTCTCCCTGCGGATGCGCAGTGCGCCGCCGTTCGCATGAACATGGCCCGCCGCTGTGTCATAATAGACCGCAGACATATGCACGGTATCCTGCGCCAGCCGTGCGGGATATTCATGCAGATAGGCCGCGAGTGCCTGCACCGATGCCGCTGTCAGCTTCCATTTGTATTCCCGTTCCATATGCGCCGCCTTATGCTTTTTTCGCGTGATAGCTCGAAAAATCAAACTTCACGAGACTGTTCGTAAAGACGAGCAGATCATTTGCCTCGACGATCACGCGCTCCGCGGCCTCCGCATCCATAGAAAGCAGGAAGTCTGCGGGATAGCGCGACTCAATATAGTAGTGGTTGATCTCGCTGCAAAGCTGGAGATACGGGCGGAAATGGTCGTCCTCCGCCATCGCCTGCTTGCAGAGGAACGGCAGGTTGTGTCCGTCATAAAGGCGGTGCTTCCGCCAGAGCAGATAGCCCTTCAGTGCCTTTTCGATGCACTGCTGACTGTGGAATGCGACGACATTGTAGCAGCGCGGATCGTCCAGCAGCAGCTTTGCCGCCCGCATATCAATCGCGGCATAATACAGCCAGTCGAAATAGCGCTTGCTGTCTCCGTCACGATAGCCCCTGCTCATACAATACACCTCCCGTCTCTCTGATCGACCACGCAAATGTGCGCGGATCCTGCGAAAGCACATCCCATTCGCTCTGCTTATACAGGACGAGGTCATAGGGATAATCGCAGTCTACGGCTGCATAAAGATAGCATTCCAGCTCGGATACGCTCGGCGTATCGTCGCTGACGATCAGCGCCAGCTTGAAGCTGATGAGCTGACCGGTCGCATGGTTGGTCTTATGGCTGATGAGATAGATCATCTGCGGCTTGCCGAGCTCTGCAATTTTCTCGGCGGTTGCCTGAATTTCCGGATATACCACGGTTCATGCACTCCTTTCGGTTATATTGATGTCCCAACTATCTCTTGAAGATATCTGCTTGTCTTTTTGCCGTGATACTGCGTTAGAAATCCTTGCCTTGCGTCAGCAAGGCGGCGGCTTTCTGCCTTGTCTCACGACAAAAATCCTGCGCATCTATTCTTCAAGATTTAATTGGTACATCAATCACATAATAATTTCCGACTGATAATACTGCTCCTGAAATCGGATCTGCTCCATGATCTCCTCTGCGGTGAAGGTCATTCCCTCCGGGCAGACGACCCATTTTTCCTCGACATCGTCTGCACGGTGAACAACCGCAATGACGCGGCCCGTAAGCTTCTCCACCGGCTCGCTGACGCCGAGAATATACGCATCCTGTTCCTCGCCGTCCGACGCCATGATCCCTTCGATATAGCCGTAATTGACCGGATAATACATATCTTTGTATTCGGGATGAAAGCTGCCGAGCGGCCGGTCCACCGTCACTGTCACAATATCGCCTATCATGTTTATCACCTCCGGGACTGCTTCAAAAATCCTTCGACCTCGCTGCACCAGCGCGCCGGCTGACGCGTCATCAGTTCGGTGTGCAGCAGGCCGGGATAATTGCGGTCTTCGGTTTCCGGATAATGCTGCTTCATCAGCGCGGCACTCCGGACGGCGGCCGCCTCATTGCCCCTGTCGCCGTGCAGAAACAGAATGCGCGTACCGTTTTGATTCTCCGCCGGTGCAAACCGGAATCCGCAGACCGAGCGAATCATATTCCGGATCGAATCCTCTGACATTTTGTCAACGAAATCCAGATAGAACGGAATATATTCCGCCGGAAGAAAATCCTTTGCGAAGCGCTGCATGATCTTCGGATCGCGCTTCTTTGATTTGCGGATCAAAGAAAGGTAGGACTGCGTCATCACAATCCGTGCAATCGCGGGCATTCCGGTGAGCGGGGCGCCGTCCAGCACCAATGTGCCGGTTTTCAGCAGACCGCGTGCGAAAATATCATACGCGATCGCGCCGCCCATAGACAGCCCGCAGATGACCGCTGCACTGCCGCCGCATTCCCGCTGCATATACTGCGCGATCGCATCGGCCTCCGCCGCGATCGAAACAAATTCGCTCGGCGCTTCTGCCGTATGCGCATCGAGCGCGGGGATGATGATGCGGTAATCCGCTGCGAAATGCGCGGCAATCGGCTCCCAGATCTGCCACGGCGTCAGGACACCGTGTATCAGGAGCATCGGCGGCTTCTGCGGATCGCCGGATGTATGGAACTGCATCGTATTTCTCCTTTACTTATGATACTTCCCGCCGGAGGTGATCTGAAATGCGCGGTAGATCTGCTCGGCCAGCAGCACGCGGGCGATCTGGTGCGTAAAGGTCATCTTTGACATGGAAAAGCGCATATCTGCGCGATTTTTCACTTCATCGGACAGTCCGAAGCTCGAACCGATCACAAAGCTGACCGTGCTGTCGCCGTGACTTGCATACTGCGAGAGCAGCGCTGCAAATTCCTCGCTTGCATATTGCTTTCCCTCGATGCAGAGCGCGATGATCTTCCCGCGGCAGGCATTCAGGATCGCCTTGCCCTCCTGCTGCAAGGCCGCCGCGATCTCCGCATCGGAGGGGGATTCCGGCAGGCGCGATTCCGGCAGCTCGGTCAATGACAGCTTACAGTAGCGCGTCAGGCGCTTCTCATATTCCGCATACGCATCGCGCAGCCATTTTTCTTTCAGTTTGCCGACTGTTATCAGATTGATCTGCATCAGAAGCTGACCATCCTTCCGTCCGATTCCGGCGCGGCGGTTTGCAGGAGATAATCCCGCCCGCGCACATAGCCGCTGAGCCCCTGCTCGACCGCTGCTTCGGCGAGCGCGGGCAGATTGTTATGCTGACTGAGGTGGCCGAGGATCAGACGCGTTGTGCCGCCCGCGACCAGCTCCTGCGCTGCCGCCGCTGCCGCATCGTTCGAGAGATGCCCGCAGTCGGACGCAATGCGCTTTTTCAGCGGCGCAGGATACGGCCCCGTCCGCAGCATTTTTTCATCATAATTCGATTCCAGCAGGACGAGGTCACAGCCCTGCAATGCCGCCGAAACTGTCCCGGAGACATAGCCGAGATCCGTGCAGACCGCGCACACTCTGCCGTCCGGCATTTCCATGCGGTAGCCGCAGCTCTGCGCGGTATCGTGCGATGTCTCAAAGGGTGTGATCCGGATGCCGGCGCATTCGGCGGTGCCGGTCAGGGCTCTGCATTCCTGCTCCGGCTCCAGATAGCCGCCGCTGAACAGGCATTCTCGCGTGACCGGCTGCGCATAGACCGGCGCACCGCATTTCTTTGCGAATACGCGCAGGCCGCTGACATGGTCGCTGTGGTCATGTGTGATGAAGATGCCGCTGACCGCCTCCGGCGCGATCCCGCAGCGGCCGAGCGCCTGTGTCAGTCTGCGGGCTGATACGCCGCAGTCGATCAGGATGCCGCCGGAGGGCGAACCGATAAAGGCGGCGTTTCCGCTGCTGGAGCTGAATAACGGATAAATTCGTGACATTTTTCATATTCCCCCGTATCTCTGCAACAAACCGGGATTTAGTGGTGTCTCCGACGGATTTATATTGGGGCTCTGCCCCAAACCCCGCCCAAGGGACATTGCCCCTTGGGAATCCCATT
>CAMOOV010000144.1 GCA_946621745.1 uncultured Ruminococcus sp. | reverse complement strand
ATCAGCATCAGGGCGGTTCCACCACCACTACGACTGATGATCAGCATCAGGGCGGTTCCACCACCACTACGACTGATGATCAGCATCAGGGCGGCTCCACCACGACCACCACTTATGTCAACTATGTTGCGTTCGACATCGAGGGCTTCGGCGATGAAGGTCTGGTTTACTGGTCTGAGGAGACCACTCCGTTCGATCTTTCCAAGCTGAGCGTTACGCTCCGCATCTATGAGGAAGGCGTTGATACCGGCAAGACCGCTGATGTGAGCAGCGCATTCCAGGCAAGCGCAACCGATCCGACACAGTGCGAGAAGCCGGACGGCATCGGCATCGCTGCAACTCCGGTTGCTTACAAGCTCGTTGATGCAGAAGCAGTTCAGAAGGCAATTCTGGAAGCAGGCTACGATCAGGAGACCATTGAGGCAAACGGCATCAAGGAAGGCATGGAAGTCAGCGACCTCATCGTCTACCTCGTCAACCGCGGCGATACCGACCTGAACGGCAGCATCGGTGCAGCAGACGCACAGGACACTCTGGTTTACTACACCGCAACGCTGGTTGCAAACAAGACCGCGAAGAAGCTCCTTGAGGATCCGGAAGAGACATACCTGAAAACAAAGGGCGACCTCGCCGAGAAGTATCTGCCGTTCTCGCACTATGCTGCTGACGCTGCAAACGGCGACGGTAAGATCACAGCGGAAGATGCACAGGCAATCCTCAGCTACTACACCTACTGGGTTGTTGCAAATCACTCCGGTGAGTGGAGCTGGGTGAACGATGAAATCCCGGTTCAGGGTCACACACCTCTGGATGAGCTCCATGCAAAGCCGCTGAGCAAGGATACCTACTGCGAAGGTATCCCGGATCTCTTTGACAAGAGCCTTGCAGACTGATTTCACAATCTGTGAATCCCGAAAGAGCATGACTTCGGTCATGCTCTTTCTTTTGCACTGCGGCAGATACAGTTTTCATTCGTCTTTCACGAATTTTTTTGCTGCGGGGCTTGATATCTGTCAAAGGATGTGATATAATATAATAAGCGGACACACCGTGTGCTGACCGCTGCAATGAACAGATTACAGCCATTGACGGCAGAAGGGAGTTTAGAATATGAAATATGTCATTCGTATCCTGATGCTGATCGCAGTCATTTTCTGCGTGTTTATCTCTGTGCGCTATGCGGTCGAGATGTACCGTACAAAATATGCACCGCGTTATCTGAAAGGGAATGCCTGCTGAGCCACGCCGCCCGGCATGACATATCAGCCGCCGAGTGCGGCAAAAATCTTTGGAAAAGAGGAAAAAGCAAATGAACATTCGTTTTGAAAAAGCAGCAAGCCTCAAGGCAAAGCCGGCTGACGAGACCAAGCTCGGCTTCGGTCATGTGTTTACCGACTATATGTTCATCATGGACTATGAGACCGGTAAGGGCTGGCATGATGCGAGAATCGTTCCCTACGGCGATCTTCAGCTCAGCCCGGCAGCGCTCTGCCTGCATTACGGCCAGGAGGTCTTTGAGGGACTGAAGGCATATCGCCGCGCAGACGGTGAAATCCAGCTCTTCCGCCCGGAGGAGAATTTCAAGCGTCTGAACAGCTCGAATGAGCGTCTGGTCATTCCGGAGCTGCCGGTCGATATGGCGATGGAAGGCCTCATGGAGCTGCTCAAGGTCGAGAAGGACTGGGTTCCGCACATCGACGGCGCATCGCTTTACATCCGTCCGTTCATCATCGCGACTGACCCGTTCCTCGGCGTCAAGCCCGGCGATATGTATAAGTTCATCATCATCCTGTCCCCGTCCGGCGCATACTATGCATCCGGTCTCGATCCGGTCAAGATCTATGTCGAGCCGAAGTGGGTGCGTGCGGTGCGCGGCGGCATGGGCTACACCAAGACCGGCGGTAACTACGCTGCATCCCTGATCGGTCAGGACGAAGCGCATAAGGAAGGCTATTCTCAGGTTCTCTGGCTGGACGGCGTCGAGCAGAAGTACATTGAGGAAGTCGGCGCAATGAACATTATGTTCGTCATCGACGGCGAGATTGTTACGCCGGCGCTTCAGGGTTCGATCCTGCCGGGCATCACCAGAAAGTCCGTGCTGGAGCTGACCAAGAGCTGGGGCATGAAGGTCTCCGAGCGCCGCATCACCATTCAGGAGATTGCGGATGCATACGATGCAGGCAAGCTGGATGAGGTCTTCGGTACCGGTACGGCTGCTGTCATCTCTCCGGTCGGCCACCTGAAGTGGGGCGATAAGGTCATGACGATCAACGACAACAAGATCGGTGCGATCTCGCAGAAGATCTATGACACCATGACTGGCATCCAGTGGGGCAAGCTGGAGGATCCGTTCGGCTGGGTTGTTCCGGTAAAGTAATCCTCTGCATATTTGAATCAAAAACACCGCTGCACGAACAAGTGCGGCGGCGTTTTTTGTTGCATCAGCGCAAAAACCCGGCGCGTGAAGCACCGGGTTCCTGCGTATTAAGGAGTGTGAAATCTCGTAATTTGCAATCAGCTGTTTGCATCCTCCAGATAAGCATCGAGCGCTGCACTGGACATACTGACGATCTCGCTCCACTGAAGCTGACCCTTCGAGGTAGCACGGATACCGGTCTCGTTGGAATCGAGGAGCTTTGCGACATCGGTCGAAACTGCGGTGTAGAAATCGTAGTGCGGATTTGCCTTGGCGATCTCATGGCACTTGTGCAGCATATCAATCATCTCATCGTTCCAGCCGTAGTCCTTGCGGAGCTGCTCGGTACCGAGCTCGGTTGCACGCTCATCGGTGATTGCGAGACGCTTGCAGGCTGCGAACTTCGCAACGCCCTCCGGATTCTGGCCGCCCTTGACCATGACATAGCCGTCGAGGCCGCAGGGGATGTAATACTCATCTGCATTCGGATCCTTCGGCATCGGGACGAACATGGCGTTCTCGCCGAAGTCGTTCTTCCATGTGTCGTTATACATTGCCCAAGCGCCGCACGGATAGAACAGCGTCTTGCCCTCGCCGATGTAGCTCGGCATAGCAGTCCAGCCGAAGTCGCCGACACCGATCGCGACACAGTTTGTCGTACCGAGCTCATACATCCAGTTCTGGAGACGCTCGATTGCGGGATCCTTCATGTTATTGACGAGCTTGCCGTCCTTGATGCCGACATACGGCACGCCGCAGGTTGCGGAGAGACCGGCCTCGAACCACCAGCCGTCAATACCGTACTGACCGTTGTCGGGATCGACGAACTGTGTCAGCGCATCCTGGAACGCCGTCCAGTCCCACTTGTCCTCAGCGAGCAGCTTGGCAGGATCTTTCAGACCGTTTTCCTCGATGGGGTCGCGGTTATAGATGACGACGCAGTTGTCGCCGGAGATGTCATTGACGATGACATAGTGCTTGCCCTTCCACTGGAAGAGATCGGCAGCCTCCTTGACCGGTGCAAAGAGTGGATCGGAGAAGTCGATGTAGTCGTCGATCGGAACGAACATATCCTTGATCGCGCCCTTCGGGAACGCGTCGAGGTCGGAAGCCGGGAAGAAGTCGATGCCGTCGCCGCCGTTGATGGCGTTTGCGAGCTGGTCATAGCGGCTGTCCCAGTCAACAGCATGATATTCGATCACGCCGCCATAGCGATCCTTGAACATCTGGAGCTCGATCGGGGTGGATTTGCCGGTGCCGTCGGGATTGATGTCCCAGTTCGCCATCCACTTGATTGTCTTGTTTTCGAGCTCGCCCTTGAGGTTTTCGTCACTCTTGGCGATATCGCCGACTTCCTGCGCAACAGCGGAGTCGAGCGGCTTGTCGTAGCTGGACTGCTCGCCGCAGCCTGCGAGTGCGCCGCAGGTCACGGTTGCGAGCAAAAGTGCCGCGACTGCAATTCTGGACTTTCTCATCTTATTTGTTCCTCCTGAATCTAAATCAAAAAAATCTCCTGTTTCGGTTCGGGATTCCGCACGATTTTTGTGATAAATACGGAAATCCCACTATCATTTTATCATATTTTAGGCGAAATGTCAACGAATATTTTGTAGAATAAGCCGCGGCAAATGCGCACAGTTTCTGTTAGACTATACAAAAGCAAAGCGAAAACAGCTGAAATGTTATGGCTTTGCGAACAAATTGTAATCGGAATGACATACATTCCGCAAACAGAAAAGGGACAGACATTTCTGCCTGTCCCTTCGGAATGGATCGGATCAAAGCGTGCGGAGCTTCGCAATGGCTTCGAGGATATAGGTTGCATCATCCATGGAAAGACCTGCCTTGCCGTCTACATCGGCATTGTTCTTGCCTGCTGCGGTGATGACGGCAGTGCCGTCCTCGGTCAGATATCTCGCGACCAGAACGACATCGGTGACATCGACATCGCCGCTTTCATCGGCATCGCCCTTGATGCCGGTCGGAACAGGCGAGACACCTGTCGTGGTGCCGGGTACCGGATCGGTCTCCTCCGGCTCAGTATACTGGATGCCGTCGATGATCGCATCGAAGCAGGGCTTTGCCTGATACTTCTCGTCAAAGAGCAGGGGGAGCTGCGCGGCTCTCCAGCTCTGGTCATCGGTCGTGCCCCAGAAGACGACTGCCGAGATCTGATCCTTGTGTGCGGCGATTGCGTCCATGATCGCGCTGTAGTATTCCGCCTGTGCCTTGAAGCCGGATTCGTCCAGGTGATTCTTGTCGATCGTGACATCCAGCTCTGTGACCTGAATATCCAGACCGGTCGCGCAGTACTTGTCCAGTGCGCTTGCGTAGACATTTGCGCTCGGATATGCGTCCGGGCCGGTTCTGACATCGAGGTGTGACTGGAGACCGATGCCGTCGATCAGGCCTTTTTCCTTGAGATCCGTTGCCATTTCAATCACGGCATTCAGCTTGCCGGTTGCATACTCATTGTAGTCGTTGTAATAGAGCTTGGTGCCCTTCGGCGCATATTTTCTTGCGTAGGTGAAGGCCGGCTCGATGAAGGAATTGTCGCCGAAGACCTTGACCCATGCGGAGCTGCCGTTGCCGTCCTCGTACTTGCCGGGCTGACGCGGCTTGCCGTCATCGAGATATGCTTCGTTGACAACATCCCATGCATAGAAGTTGACATCCGGATATTCCTCCGCCAGCGTCGCATAGACCGCCTTGATGTAATTCTCCATGCGCTTGAGCATGGTCTCCTTGTCGCACCACTTTGTCGCATCGCTGTAATCGTCGGAATAGTCCTTCATGAAGAACCATGTCGGCGTCTGGCTGTACCAGACAAGAACATGGCCGCGGACGGGGATCTTGTGGTCGCGTGCGAAGTTGAGGATCGTGCGCGCATTGCCGCTGAGCTTGATCTGCGGGACGGTATTGTCGCCGGTCTCCTCCAGATATGCCTTCGATGCGGACTGCGAGAGCAGCGCATCCGGCTTCAGCTCATTGCCGAGCGTGATCGAATTGTTGTGCTTGAGGATGAGATCCTGCGTGGACTGCGGTGCCAGCTCGGAGGCTGTCACGGCGCAGCCGATCTTGAAATAATCCGCATAAACATTTTTCAGGCTCGGAATATCCTTCTGGATCGGATAGACCGGCGCAGCGGTCAGCGAAAAATCGTCTACCCACATCGGTGCGGAATCTCCTGCTTCAATATAGATCGAGACATCCTTCATTTCCTCCGAGAAGCTGAACTTCACGGCCGGGATCTCGACCCATGCATTGTCGCTGTTGACGCTGGAAAGATTGTTGTAGTGCTGCTCGCCGTCAGCATCGGTGAACTGCATACTGATGCGCGCAGTGTTGTACCACTTCATCTTGACCCATGCGGATGCGATGTACTGGACGCCGGGCTTGCAGCCGATCGCCTCCAGACTGACCGACGGGCCGTTCCAGCCGCTGGAGCGCTCGCTGACAGACATACAGGTCTTGCCGGAATGCGCATCCTCGGTCGTGGCCTCAATGACGGAGGTATCCTCGTCGCCGCGCTTCGAGAAGGCGGAAACATCGCCGTCCTCAAAGTCCGTGACGAGCAGATCACCGTCTGCCGCGCTGATGCCGGTGAGCGGCATTGCCTGCAAAGTCATCACAGCACTGATGACAGCGGCAGCCGCCTGCTTCCATTTCTTCATAGTGACTCCCCCTGATTCAAAAAATCATTGCCACATATTGCGGCAATATTATTATAGCACAATTCACTGCCGAATGCAATAGATTTTCCCATAAAGATTTCGCATAGAGGGTATAATCAAATCGCTATATTGCAGCAGAATCTGCATATTTTACAGCTTTGCAGGACATAATACCGACAGCGAATGCAGATCACAGAGGGAGGAATACGGATGCAATGGCTGACAGAGGAAACAGGCTGGCTGCTGCCGGAGGACGGCAGCGTTCTCACGGCGGAATACCGCGATCCGGAGGCGCTGGCACGGCTCGGCGCGGGCATCGCAGCAGCTTCGGTGCGCTGTCTGATCGGGAGTGATGACAGTCCGGCGGGACGGTCTGCGGCACTGACGCTCTGCGGGAGCGTTTCGGCGGCAGGCGGGAGCGCCTGCTATGCGCCGGACAGCATTCCCGCGGCGCTGCAAACCGGCGCGGCGCTGCATCACAGCGATCTGCTCGCGGACTGCACCTGCGGGCGGATCAATCTGTATGCATACGGGCTGCTCCCGCCGACGGCCGCACAGTTTTCGGCAATCCGGCAGGGCGCGGCGCATCCGGAATGGATGCCCCGGACGGAATACGGCGATCTGCGCAGTGACCGTACACTGAACCGGCTCTATGCGGCATCCCTGCGGCGGATGCTGCCGGAGGTCACGATGTTCAGGCCGGAGGTACAGTCGCCCTCGGCGCTGCTGACAGCGCTGATGCAGACCGTTTTTACCGGCAGAAGCGGGGAACGCCTGCTGCTGCGCTTTTCGGCGGACGGCAGACGCGCATCGGTCTATTCGGAGCGCGGCGGCTGGATATTCTACGAGAAACTGCTGCTGATCTGCTGCCGGGCGCGGCTGCTGCGCGGAGAGGATGCAGCGCTTCCCTGCTGGGTGCCGCATATTGCGGAAAAGCTCGCGGCAGAATGCGGCAGGCACATTCTGCGCTATGCCGCCGCACCGGACGGCTGCGATACCGAAGCGCGGCGACTTGCGGCGGAGCAGCGCTTCACGCTCGACGGCGGCGCGCTCTGCGCGGAGCTTCTGCGGATCTGCACAGAGACCGGGAAATCTCCCGATTCGCTCGCGGAAAGCCTGCCGCCGGTCTATACGGTACGGCGGATCCTGCGGACGGACTGCGCCGCGGACAGGATGCTGCGGCAGACACCCGTGCTCGCGCCGGTGCAGGAGCCGGACGGTTTGCGGATCCGGCGGCGGAGCAGCGAAGCGCTCCTGCATCCCTCGTCGGACGGCAGGGCGGTGACGATGCTGGTCGAGGCGCAGAGTATGGAGGCTGCCGCAGAGCTGGCCGGAGAGATCACCGCGCTCTTTCAGAGCTGACGGCGCCGGCCGGAGGCTGGGAGCGGCCGACCGGGGATTGTTTTAACACGCTTCCGGCGATGTCATCCAAAGTTTTTGGTCAAGCTTTTTTCAAA
>CAMOOV010000143.1 GCA_946621745.1 uncultured Ruminococcus sp. | reverse complement strand
CGACAAAAATCCTGCGCATCTATTCTTCAAGATTTAATTGGTACATCAATAGTATCTGAAAAATACATTGATTTTACCGGAGGAAATATGAACCGTTTCGGAAAACACCTCGCAGTCTGCTTCGGCTGGCTGCTGCTCTCGGAGATCCTCTGTCTCATCCTCGGCGTCTCGATCGCGATCCTGCGCAATCCGATCATCGTCCGCGGCGCGGGCATTCTGTTCGGCGCGGCGGCACATATCCTGCTGATCGGCAATGCCGCACAGAAAACCGCCGATGAGGATGCCGCTTTCTACCGCACATCCGGCACGCGGACAAAGACCGTCAAGCCGCTGCTCATCGCGTTCTGCTCGATGCTGCCCGCCTGCGTGACCTATCTGCTCCTGCGTCTCAATCCCGAAAGTACGCTGATGCTGAATCTGTTCCCGCTGCTGAATGCGCCGTTCATCCAGATCCACCGGCTGCTGATCGGCGGCGCGGAGCCCTTTTCCGCCGTCGCGCCGCTGCGCGGATGGCTCATGGCGCTTCCGCCGCTCCTGACCGCCGCTGCATGGTTTTTCGGCTATGAGCTGCGCTATCTGCGGAGCTGCGCGGCATTCGATGCCAAAAGAAACCGTACATAATCCCCCGCCGGAAACACATCCTAATCCTGCGGTATCCGATACCGCGGAAAGGGGTGATTCTCATGAAGCGAATTCCGGTACTTGCCGGAATGCTCAGCGTGATGCTGCTCTGTACGCCGCTGCACGCTGCTGCGATCGGCTACGGACAGGGTACGGAGCGCGATGCGGAAAACCGTCCCGCAGGCGCCGTGCAGTTTCAGGCGGAATACGGCAAATACGGTGCCTATGCGCTCTCCGATGACAAGAACCGCATCATCCTGACATTCGATCAGGGCTATGAAAACGGCTACACGGCCGGCATCCTCGATACGCTGAAGGAAAAGGGCGTATCTGCGGTCTTTTTCCTGACCGGTGACTATGCAAAGCGTGAGCCGGAGCTTGTGAAGCGGATGCTCGCGGAGGGGCATACGCTCGGCAATCACGGAATGCGCCACGCGGCACTGCCCGCGCTGAATGAGGCCGAGACAGAGGACGAGATCCTGTCGCTGCATGAGCTGGTGCAGACGGACTACGGCTATGAGATGCAGTATTTCCGGCCGCCCTGCGGGGAGTATACGCCGGAGGCACTGGCGAAAATACAGTCGCTCGGCTACCGGACGGTATTCTGGAGCGCGGCATATGTGGACTGGAAAACGGACGATCAGCCGGATCCGGCCGAAGCGCTGGCGCTGCTGACCGATGCGGCGCACGGCGGCGCGGTCTATCTGCTGCACTCGGTCTCGGCGACCAATGCGGCGATCCTAGGCGATCTGATCGACGCGCTGCGCGGTAAGGGTTATACGCTGTAACGCGAACAGAACGGTCATAATCGCGGCCGGCGGTCGGCAGTGCCGGCCGCCGCTTCCATGCGGTGCCGTTTCTCGGAGCATATCAGGGTTGCCGCTGTTGCGGTCTGGGGAAATCTCATTTTTCTTTATTCTGCGTATGGATAGCTTTAGATTATGGCTCCGGCACTGCCGCCGGATATCAAACAAAGATATTGTTTTCAACATTCCACAGCAGTGATTTGTTGCATATCATGAATTATTTGCAAACATTCTCAATGACTTGACTTTTTTTGTGCAAATAGGTATAATAAAGCTAATCAGAGACTTTCGCTTACGAAAAGCAGCGGACAAGTCGAAAGAGAGCGCTCATCTGACAGAGAGGATGCTGATACGCTGAAAGGCATCCGATGATCTCTTTTCCGGTACCACCGATGCTGCGGGATTCAATGGGAATGAGAAAACGCTCGGGTGGAACCGTGCGCGTTTGAACCGTGAAATATGGAACAAACCCGTACCCCGAACAGGCTGTGAACTGTTCGGCGTGCGGGTTTTTTAGGCAGCCGGACAAAAACCTGAAACGGAGGAAATGAGCATGAAGATCAATTTTGGAAACGGCAGCTTCGAGAGCGCTGCCCCGGTCACGGTCTATGATGCCGCAAAGGAAGCGGGCGTCATCAGCCGCGATGTCATCGCCGCCGTCGTCAACGGCGCACCTGCCGACCTCACCGCCGAGCTGAACGGTGATGCCGATGTGCAGCTCCTCACCTTTGAGGACAAGGAAGGCAGACATATTTTCAATCACACCGCTGCGCACATTCTTGCGCAGGCCGTCAAGCGGCTGTTCCCGGAGGTCAGGCTGACCATCGGCCCGGCGATCGACCGCGGCTTCTACTATGATTTCGATTCCGAAAAGCCGTTCAATGCCGATACGCTGACCGCGCTGGAAGCCGAAATGAAGAAGATCGTCAAGGAGAATCTCCGCATCGAGCGCTTTACGCTCTCCCGTGAGGAGGCCGTGAAGCTCATGCAGGAGCGCGGCGAATCCTATAAGGTTGAGCTGATCGAGGAGCTGCCGGAGGGCGAGACCATCAGCTTCTACAAGCAGGGTGAATATGTCGATCTCTGCGTCGGCCCGCATCTGTTCTCGACCGGTCTGGTCAAGGCATTCAAGCTGACCTCCTGCACCGGCGCATACTGGCGCGGCGACCAGAACAACAAGCAGCTCACCCGTGTTTACGGCGTCGCATTCCCGAAGAAGGAGCAGCTCAAGGAGCATCTCGATATGCTCGAAGAAGCAAAGAACCGCGACCACAACAAGATCGGCCGCGAGCTCGGCTATTTCACGACCGTCGATTATATCGGTCAGGGTCTCCCGATCATGCTGCCGAAGGGCGCAAGAGTGATCCAGCTTCTCCAGCGCTGGGTCGAGGACTATGAGCAGTCCAAGGGCTGCCAGCTCACCAAGACGCCGCTCTTTGCAAAGCGCGATCTCTACAAGATCTCCGGTCACTGGGATCATTATCTCGACGGTATGTTTGTCATGGGCGATCCGCATGACGAGGAAAAGGAATGCTTCGCGCTCCGTCCGATGACCTGCCCGTTCCAGTATCAGGTCTTCCTGAACAAGCAGCGCTCCTACAAGGAGCTGCCTATGCGCCTGACCGAGACCTCTACGCTGTTCCGCAATGAGGACAGCGGCGAAATGCACGGCCTGATCCGCGTCCGTCAGTTCACGATCTCCGAGGGACATTTCATCATCCGTCCGGATCAGCTGGAGGATGAGTTCCGGTTCTGTCTGGAAATGGCAAAGTATATGCTCGATACGGTCGGTCTGCTTGAGGACTGCACATTCCGCTTCTCCCAGTGGGATCCGGCAAATCCGAAGAACAAGTATGAGGGCACGGCAGAGCAGTGGGATCTCGCACAGGCAGCAATGGGCAAGATCCTTGACCATCTCGGTCTGGATTATGAGATCGGCATTGACGAGGCAGCATTCTACGGCCCGAAGCTCGATATCCAGTACAAGAATGTATTTGGCAAGGAGGATACGCTCGTCACGATCCAGATTGATATGCTGCTGGCACAGCGCTTCGGTATGTACTATATCGACAAGGACGGCCAGAAGAAGCTGCCGTATATTATTCACAGAACATCACTCGGCTGCTATGAACGCACGCTTGCCTATATGCTCGAAAAATATTCCGGCGTACTCCCGCTGTGGCTCGCACCGGAGCAGGTTCGCCTGCTGCCGATCGGCGAGGAGCATACTGCATATGCACAGGCATTCGCCGACAAGCTCACGGCTGCGGGTATGCGCGTGACGGTCGATGCGGAGGACAGAAACATCGGCACGAAGATCAAGAATGCGCGCTTCGACCGCATCCCGTATATGCTCATCATCGGCGACAATGAGGTGCAGGCAAACGGCGTGACGGTCCGCTCCCGCAAGGAGGGCGAGCTCGGCTGCCTGCCGCTGGATGATGTTTTCCGGAAGCTCATCACAGAGGTCGCGACGAAGGCAAAATAATCCGGCAGCGCCGAACGCCGATCAGTCCCCATGCAGCATATGCAGGCTGCTGTTCGGCTCAGTCTCCCGCAGCTTCGGGAGCGCAGACTTTTATGCACAAGGGCGAGACCGGAATGCTCCGGCTTCGCCCTTTCTGTTTCGCGCTGCGGCTGCATAATCTACAAAGCTGCGGTGTTTTCTGCATTTTTTTCGGTGCGATATCATGCCGTTTCCGAAAACGACTTGACAGCATCGGGTTTATGTGTTAGAATATATATAGTATCTGTCTGAGTCTCTGCTGCCCGCAGCATCCCATGATTCAGGCAGGATCACGGGAGGTCTGCAATGGACAAAGCATTGTTTTTACGCACTTCCTATCAAATGATCGCTCTGGTGCGATGTGCATTGCACGGAACAACACCCCCTGCCGAATGGCTGAAACGCGTCGATACCGGCACGCTCTTTTCTGTCTGCGAAAAGCATAACCTGACAGCCTGCGCCGCCTATGCGCTGGAATCTGCCGGAATCCGCGATCCGCAGTTCACCGAAGCAAAAGCCAAGGCGATCCGCAAGAATATCCTGCTGGATGCGGAGCGGAACAGACTCCTCGCAGAGCTGGAGGCAAAGGGCATCTGGTATATGCCGCTCAAGGGCGCACTGATCAAAGAGTGGTATCCGAAAATCGGTATGCGGCAGATGTCAGATAACGATATCCTGTTTGATGCCGCTGCCGCGCCTGCCGTCCGCGATCTGATGACCGCCGCCGGCTACCGGATCCGTTACTTCAATGAAGGCATCGTCGATGCGTATCAAAAGGAACCAGTCTATCACTTTGAGATGCATCGCAGATTCTTTGCCGAACACAGGAAGCCGCAGGTGCTTTATTCCTATTACAAAAATGTGCAGGAGCGTCTCCTTCCGGACGGGCAAAGCCGTTTCGGGAAACGGTTCTCCGATGAGGATTTCTATATCTATTTCACGGCGCATTCATACAAGCATTATCTGAACGGCGGTACAGGCGTGCGCTCTCTGGCGGATACCTATATTCTGATGCAGCACTTCGGCGATACCCTTGACCGGGATTATCTCCGGCGTGAACTGAACAAGCTGAATATGGCAGATTTCGAGGAACGGAACCGGAAACTCGCGATGCATCTTTTCAGCGGCAAAGCACCGCTCTCCCCGGAGGAACAGCAGGAGCTGCGATTCTATATCAGCTCAGGAACCTACGGCACGGTGGAGCATTCCGTCGGGCACAGACTGCACGAAGAGGCGAACGGCTCCAAGCTGCGGTATATCCGGCAGCGGCTCTTCCCGCCGCTTGACTGGATCCGGATGTGCTATCCGTTCTTCTACCGTCATAAAATCCTTCTGCCGTATTTCTGGTTCTGGCGGCTGATCAGACGCCTGCGTCTGAACGGCAGAAAACTGCGTGCCGAATTGCAGCAGCTGCGCAGACTGTAACCGCAGACATCGGACAAAACGGCAAACCTATTGAAACGAGGTGCAGAATTGGCAACTGTATTACTGACAGGCGGCGCCGGCTACATCGGCTCGCATACGGCAGCGGAGCTGCTCGAAGCAGGCTATGATGTCGTTGTTGCTGACAATTATTCCAACAGCTCGCCGGAGGGAATCCGGCGCGTGGAGCAGATCACCGGAAAAAAAGTGAAGCTCTATGAGGCAGATGTCCGCGATGCGGCGCGGATGGCAGAGATCTTCCGCGAAAACAGCATTGACGCGGTGATCCATTTTGCCGGACTGAAGGCGGTCGGCGAATCCGTGCAGAAGCCGCTGATGTATTACCGCAACAATATTGATACGACACTCACACTGCTGGAGGTCATGGCGCAGTTCGGCGTGAAGAATGTGATCTTTTCATCCAGCGCAACAGTCTACGGCGCGGAGAATCCGATCCCTTATTCGGAGACAATGCCCCGCGGCACCTGCTCCAATCCCTACGGCTGGACAAAGGCTATGATGGAGCAGATCTTTGAAGATGCTGCCAAAGCTGATCCGGCGCTCTCAGTCGTGCTGCTGCGCTACTTCAATCCGATCGGCGCACACAGCTCCGGCATGATCGGCGAGGATCCCTGCGGTATCCCGAATAATCTGATGCCCTTTATCACGCAGGTTGCCGTCGGCAAGCGCGATCATCTGACGATTTTCGGAAATGACTATCCGACACCGGACGGCACCTGCCGCAGAGACTATATCCATGTGACCGACCTTGCGGCCGGCCACGTGAAGGCAACAGATTATGTGCTGAAGCACAAAGGCGTCGAGATCTTCAATCTCGGCACCGGCACCCCCTACAGCGTTTCGGAGATCGTCGAAGCATTTGAGCGCGTCAACGGCATCAGGATTCCGTTTGAATTCGGCCCGCGCCGTTCCGGAGATCTCCCCGAATCCTATGCGAATGCAGACAAGGCTGCTCAGCTTCTCGGATGGAAAGCAGTGCGTTCGCTGGATGATATGTGCCGCGACAGCTGGAACTGGCAGAAGCAGAACCCGAACGGGTACAGAACGGAATAATGTATTCATCATCTGTACAAAAAATCAATCGAAAGGACTGAAGGTAAAAAATTATGTGTGGAATCGTAGGATATGTCGGAAGCAATCAGGCAGCACCCGTGCTGCTCGACGGACTCTCCAAGCTGGAGTACCGCGGATATGATTCGGCAGGCATCGCTGTCCGCGACGGCGACAAGGAAGCCGAGATCATCAAGGAGAAGGGCAAGCTCAAGGTGCTTGCCGAGATGACCGATTACGGCAAGGCTGTCAAGGGCACCTGCGGCATCGGCCATACCCGCTGGGCAACACACGGCGAACCCTCTGCCGTCAATGCGCATCCGCATTCGAGCGACGACGGCAATGTGATCGCAGTGCATAACGGCATCATCGAGAACTATCAGGAGCAGCGCGAAAAGCTCATCAAAAAGGGCTATTCGTTCCACTCCCAGACCGATACCGAGGTCGCAGTCAAGCTGATCGACTACTACTACAAGAAGTATTCGCAGCTCCCGATTGAAGCGATCGCCCGCGCAATGGTCCGGATCCGCGGCTCCTATGCGCTCTGCGTCATGTTCAAGGACTATCCCGGTCAGATCTACTGCGCACGTAAGGACAGCCCGATGATCATCGGCATCGCGGACGGTGAAAGCTATGTTGCATCCGATGTTCCGGCGATCCTGAAATACACCCGCAATGTCTATTATATCGGCAATATGGAGATCGCGAAGGTCGAGCAGGGCAATGTGACCTTCTACAACATCGACAGCGAGGTGCTGGAAAAGCCGCTGACTGAGATCAAATGGGATGCGCAATCTGCTGAAAAGGGCGGCTATGAGCATTTCATGCTCAAGGAGATCCACGAACAGCCGAAGGTCATCCGCGATACGATCAACTCCGTCGTGACAGACGGTCAGGTGCATTTCGACAGCGTCAGTCTCACCGATGCGGAAATGCAGGAGATCGAGCAGATCTATATTGTCGCCTGCGGCTCGGCCTATCATGTCGGCATGGATCTGCAATATGTCATCGAATCGCTGACCTCTTTGCAGGTGCGCGTTGAGCTGGCATCCGAATTCCGCTACCGCAAAATGAAGCTCAGTCAGAAGAGCCTCGTCATCGTCATCAGCCAGTCCGGCGAGACCGCCGATACGCTGGCCGCGCTGCGCGAGGCAAAGGAACAGGGCAT
>CAMOOV010000142.1 GCA_946621745.1 uncultured Ruminococcus sp. | reverse complement strand
ACGACAAAAATCCTGCGCATCTATTCTTCAAGATTTAATTGGTACATCAATATCAGAGCTTTGTCAGAAATGCAATGAGCATGATGAGCAGTCCCGCGCCGATGAGAACCGCACTCACGGCGATAACCGCCCCGCGCATCGGCATCCGCTTGGGCGGCTGAATCTGCATCCGCGGCGCAGTCGGCTTCAGCAGCGTATCCTGCGGGACAAATGCTTCCGTGCGCGGCACCGGCTTTTCGGGAACCGGTGCGGGCTTTGCGGGTTCCGGCGCGGGTGGCTGCGGCAGACCGTGATTTTGCAGATACCACCGCAAATATCCGGCACTGTCCGTGACCGGTTTTCCGTCTGCACCGGTCAGCGCTTTGGCTGCGAGCAGCTTTTTCTCCAGCATCGTCCGCCCGCGGTTCGTCATCCGGTAGGCGTCGATCAGCGCCCGCGCCGCCGCATCCGCCGTCTCCGGCGTACAAAGCCGCACCTCACCGCCGCGCAGGATCAGATAGCCGTATTCCGGATCGCCCTGCGTCACAATCGGCGGAACATAATAGTGCATGGTCAGCAGCATTTCGCCGTCGGAAAGCGCCGTCACGAGGTCGAGATTCTGCTGCGTATAGCATTCATTCGCATGGAAATATGAGGATGCAATCGCCGCGAGAATGCGCGCTCGCTGACTGTCATTCAGTTCGGTATATTCGAGCATTTCATGATTCTCCTGTCACGCGGGGATCACATCGCCCCTGCCGTCTGCGGTCAGGCGCAGCACCATATTATTTCCGGCAGCCGGACGCTTCGCGCCCGACAGCGCAAAGCTGCAAAGCGGCTCACCGTAGCGGATCACGGCATTGGCCTTCGGTGCTTCGCCGCTGTCGGCCGGCAGGATCTCAACCGTCATCCCATTCCAGCGGATCCGGACAGTTTCGCCGGAAAGGACAATCTCCGCAGTATCGAAGGAGATCTTCATTGCTTCATCGCCGCAGAATCTCGGCTGCACACCGCAGAGCGAACAGTCCTCTCTCCATGCATCCTCCTCGCGAATCAGGACAGACTGCACATCAAAGCCGGCAAATGCTTCCTGATATCCCGCTGCCGCTCTGCCCTTGCTGAGTATCAGCATCGCAGGATGCGTCAGGCCGTACCGTTCCAGATATGCTGCGGCATACTGCGCATTGCGCGGCTGATCGGTCAGGTCGATGACCGTGACAATCCCGCTGAGGGAAATGACAGCAGCGGCCTGTCTGCTGCCGCCGAGCAGGGCAACACGAAGCTGCCGGAAGGTTATCGCCGTTGAAAATGCTGCGATGCAGGAGAGCGCCGTGCAGACGGCCAGAAACGCCGTGAGAAACCGCTTGCGTCCGATGCCTGCGGCCAGTGCGGTCAGCAGAATGACAGCGCCGAGCAATACCGATACCAGCACCGGCGGCTCCGCTGCCCGGAGATATGCAAAGGGCAGACGCGCCAGCAGACCGGCGCCTGCGCGGACACACTGACAGAGCATCCCCGCTGCCGGCAGCAGAAAGGCCGTCAGCCCGCCGGTCAGCAGCAGGAGAAATCCGATGCAGAGCGCCAGTGTTCCGGCCGGCAGAATCAGCAGATTGCAAAGCGGTGAAAGGATCGAGCTTTCTCCGCAGAGCAGCAGCGATGCCGGAAAAACCGCCGCGGATACACAGCAAAAGCTGAGAAGATCCTTGATGATGCGGGGACATTTCAGACCGTCGGTCAGATAGGGCGCGATTACGCCGATGCCCAGCACTGCCGAGACCGTCAGCCAGAAGGAAGCCGAACCGATGACATAGGGCGCCGCAGCCGTGCAGAGCAATACCGCGAGCGAAAGCGAACGCAGTGTATCGCGTTCCCGCCCGAACAGCCCCGCCGCATTTGCGATCAGCAGCATCAGCGCTGCGCGGAACACCGACACAGACGCATCAACCAGCAGAATGAACACTGCCATGCCGAGCGCCAGCAGCAGAAAGCGCAGCCTTGCCGATGTCCGGCGCAGCAGTCTTCCGAGCACCGCACAGAACATCACCAGATGCAGCCCGGAAACGACCGCGATGTGTCCGATGCCGCTGTGCCGCAGCAGATCGGAGGTCTCACTGTCAAGTCCGGATTTGTCGCCGAAAATCATTGCGCAGAGCAGCGCGGCATCCTGCGGCGCGGTTTTCTCATAGATCAGCCCCTTGATATAGGCACGGTAATCGCGCAGCGTGCGACGGAGTGAAAATCCGCTGTCCGGCTGATGCGAGATCAGCTCTGCATCATAGATGCGGAGATATTTCCCCTTGCCGGCCTGATATTCCGCCGTGTGATAGCGATAATCCGGCTCGATCGCCGAAAGCTCCGCCGTCAGCACGACCGTATCGCCAATTCGGATCTGTGTTTGCTCTGCATCCGCATACCAATCGACCGACTGCGTATGGCCGGCAATTTTTGTCCGGAGCGTGAAGACATTCCTGCCGCCGCGGATCTCCGTGACATCGGTCACATAGCCGGTGCATTCGACGGTTCGCCCCGCCATGCCGCAGACCGGCTGCCGGATCATGGCATCATAGCCCGTCCAGAGCAGCATCCCCAGCGAAAAGCCGATCACCGCAGCCGCGCACTGCATCGTGCAGCGCCGCCGGTCTGCGATCCAGACCGCGAGCAGTCCGGCTGCAAAAAGCAGCAGTGCCGGAACGATCCGGTCAAGAAAAGCCGCCAGCAGCCCCGCTGTCCATGCGAGCGTGAAGCACTCCACGCCGTGTCCTCGGATGCTGCTGCCGGCTTTCCGTTTCACCTGCGCAGTCTCCTCCGCAGAGACCGCACACGGCGCTTTATCTTTTTTCACACACCCTGATCTGCCGACCAGCCCATTTTCTGTCCTGCGATCAGGTGAAAATGCAGATGCGGAACAGTCTGTCCGGCATCGTCACCGCAGTTCGTGATTACACGGAATCCGGAATCGAGCTTCTCCTGTGCCGCGACCTTTGCAATCGCAGTAAAGATCTTTCCGACCACCGCAGCATTCTCCGCCGTGACAGCAGAAGCACCGGAAATATGCTGCTTCGGGATAAAGAGATAGTGGATCGGTGCGATCGGCGCGATATCCTTGAAAGCATAGACATCGTCGTCCTCATAGACCTTTGTGCTGGGGATCTCCCCTGCAATGATTTTACAAAACAGACAATCCATAATCAAACCTCCGTTCATTCAGTTGCCGGTGCGGATTCTGCCTCCGCCGCCGGATCCGTTCGGTATACATCGTCAATGACATTGTTGATGACCATATTGCGCATAGCCCAGTAGTGTGCGCCGTCGCGCCAGCCCTGATCGACCGAGCCGTCGCCGGCTGTCACGATCCATGCATTCGGATAGCGCTCGTAAAGCTGCACAAGCTGTTCAAAGGGGATATATGTATTATACACCCAGAATTTTTGCAGATGCGGCAGATCCATGAACGGCTCTGCCGAGGAGACCGGATTATAGCAGATGTTGAGATCCTCCAGCTCCTTCAGCTCCGCAATCACGCTCATATCAGAGATGCCGTTGGAAAACAGCTCCAGATAGCGCAGATGCGGAACATATTTCAGCGCGGAGATATCTGTCAGATACTGCCAGCCGTTTTCCAGCGAATAGTTATCGACGAGGATCAGCACGCGCAGATCGGGCATATATTTCAGAAAGTCCAGCTTGGTAATGTGATTGTGTCCGAGGTCAAGCGCGACCATATCGCGGCAGTATTTCAGATATTTGATATCGTCATTCGTCAGGCGCGGCTGTGTTTCGTCCGCCAGCAGGCAGGAGAATCCAACCGCATCCGTCGGGATGACATAGCCCTTGACGCAGATATTCCAGATGATGCGCGTATCGGGATGCGCCTCCTGCAAAGCAGCATACTCCTCATTTTCGAGGCCGCAGTCTTTCATGTTGATGCGCTTGAGATTCGTCATTGCGCTCAGGAATCCGTCCACATCCAGCCCGCTGAGGTCGTTGCCGGAGATATCCAGCTCCTCCGCATCGGACATTGTATCCAGAAAATCGCCGAGCTGTACCGGCACAGGAACCGCCGGTGCCGATCCGGGCGCCGGCAGCTGCGCGATCTGTGCATCAGCGGCTGCGGCAGGCTCTGCGCCGATTGCAAGCACCATATCCGCAGACTGCGTGTTGATCGCACGGCCGTAGACGCCGCCGAGTGCCATTGTCATGGCTGCACCCGTCAGACAGACCGCTCCCGCCGGGATAAGAATCCGGCGGATCAGCGTTTTGCGGCGCGCTGCCTCTGAAAGTGCAGCAGCTTCTTCCGTCTTTGACAGCTTCCGCCGGATCCGCCGCACAAGATCCTTTCCGCCCGCGACGAACTGGAATGTTGTCCAGACGGTGCTTTCGATCAGAAGTGTGCCGAATTTCCCTGCGGCACTGCCGAGTGCCGTCCTGATTTTATCACCGCTGCCGGAGAGGCCGCTGCGGAGCTGCCCCGTCCGTTCTGCCAGCGCGGTTCGATTCATGATTCTATCACCCGTACCAAGTTCTAACGAAGTTCTTATGCGTTCAGGAATTCGCCGGCAATGCTCTGGAGCATACCGAGCGCTTCATCGACCATATAGGTCTTGCCGATGCCGCCCATTGCGCTGTCCGGTCTGCCGCCGCCCTTGCCGCCGGTGATCGGTGCAATGCGCTGGATGATTCTGCCTGCGTGGGCGCCCTTTGCAACGGCGCTCTTGGAGCAGACGCAGTAGAAATTGCCGGTGTCGCCGTTCACGCCTGCGAGCAGCGCGATGACATTCTCCTCCTCGCTGCGGATCTGGTCGCCGATTGAGCGGAGCATATCCGGCTTGACATCGGTCAGCATCGCGGAAACGACCTTGATGCCGCTGATCTCCGGTGCATCCTTGAAAATATCGTCCATCTTGCTGTTTGCGATCTGCTGTGCCAGCGCATCAATATCGCGGAGCAGCTTGCGTGTCTCGCTGACAATCGCAGTTGCCTTTTCCGGCAGCTCGGACGGATTCGTGACCTTGAGAATCCGCGCAGTCTCGCGCAGGATGTTTTCATTCTCATGCAGCAGCTTCAGGACATTCTCGCCGGTCACAAGCTCGATTCTGCGAACGCCTGCCGCAACGGAGCTTTCCGAGAGGATCCGGCAGAGACCGATCTCCGCCGTATTGTGAACATGCGTACCGCCGCAGAATTCGACCGAACGGTCACCCGCCGTGACAACGCGGACAATATCGCCGTATTTCTCGCCGAACAGCGCCATTGCGCCGAGCTTCTTTGCTTCGTCGATCGGCATTTCCTGCGTCGTGACAGGCAGCGCCTTCATGATCTCCGCATTGATGAGATCCTCGGTCTTTTGCAGCTCCTCGGCAGTCATGCCGGAGAAATGCGAGAAGTCAAAGCGGCAGCGGTCTGCATTGACCAGCTGACCTGCCTGATGCACATGATCGCCGAGCACGGTGCGGAGCGCAGCCTGAAGCAGATGTGCCGCAGTGTGATTGCGCATGGTTGCGCGGCGGCGCTTTTCGTCAATCGCCGCCGTGACGGTATCCCCGACGCGCAGCGTTCCCAGCTCCAGCGTACCCATATGCAGATACTGGCCGTCGCCGCCCTTCTGCGTATCGGCTACAGCGAATGTCACCTCAGCCTCGCCCTCTGCAAGCACGCCGATCTCGCCGGTATCGCCGGTCTGTCCGCCGCTTTCTGCATAGAACGGCGTGCGGTCGAGGATCAGAACGCCGTCCTGACCGGCTTCGAGCTGCTCAACAGCCTTGCCGTCCGCGAGAATCGCGAGGATCTTCGATTCGCAGGTATTTTCGGTATAGCCGATGAATTCGGTCTTCGGCAGTCCCTTCGGCACGGCCGCATCGCCGCCCCACGAGGTCTTGACCTTGGATGCGCGGTCGGCTCTGGCGCGCTGCTTCTGTTCTTCCATGCAGCGGCGGAAGCCCTCCTCATCGACGGTCATGCCCTGCTCGGCCGCCATTTCAGCGGTCAGGTCGATCGGGAAGCCGTAGGTATCGCTGAGACTGAATGCGGTCTCGCCGCTGATGACAGTCAGCTTAGCCGCCTTCAGCGAATTGATCGCAGAAATGAGCAGCTCGGTTCCGCGGTCGATCGTCCGGGCGAAGCTCTCCTCCTCATGCTGAATGATCTTTGTGATAAGCTCCTGCTTTTCCTTCAGCTCCGGATATGCGGTCTCGTTCTCACGGATGACCGTCTCCGCGACCTGATAGAGGAACGGCTCTGTGATGCCGAGCAGTCTGCCGTGGCGCGCCGCTCTGCGGAGCAGACGCTTCAGCACATAGCCTCTGCCGTCATTGGCCGGGGTGATGCCGTCGCCGACCATGAAAACAGTCGAGCGGATGTGGTCGGTGATGACGCGGAGCGAGACATCGGACTTCTCGTCCGCATGGTATTCGAGATTTGCGATCTTGCAGATATGCTTCATGATATTCTGCACGGTATCGACCTCGAACAGATTGCCGACACCCTGCATGACGCAGGCAAGGCGCTCAAGACCCATGCCGGTGTCGATATTCTTATTTTTCATCTCGGCATAGTGACCCTTGCCGTCGCTGTCGAACTGGGAGAAAACAAGGTTCCAGATCTCAATGACGCGGTCGCATTCGCTGGCCTGCTCGAAGCTCTCGAAGGGGCCGTAGGCCTCGCCGCGGTCGAAGTGGATCTCGGAGCAGGGGCCGCAGGGGCCGGAGCCGTGCTCCCAGAAGTTGTCGGCCTTGCCGAGACGGATGATGCGCTCATGCGGAATGCCGATCTCCTTTTCCCAGATCTGCTCTGCTTCGTCGTCGCTCTCGAAGACCGTGATCCAGAGGCGGTCTGCGGGGATCTGAAGCTCGCCGGTCAGGAATTCCCATGCCCAGCTGATCGCTTCGCGCTTGAAATAGTCGCCGAAGGAGAAGTTGCCGAGCATCTCGAAGAAGGTGCCGTGGCGGGCGGTCTTGCCGACGCATTCGATATCGGGTGTACGGATGCACTTCTGGCAGGTGGTCACGCGGACATTGGGCGGGACTGCCTGACCGAGGAAGAATTTTTTCAGCGGCGCCATGCCGGAGTTGATGAGCAGCAGCGAATTATCCCCTTTCGGGATCAGTGAAGCGCTGTCCATGCGGGTGTGATTTTTGCTCTCGAAGAATTTGAGGAAGCGCTCACGCAATTCGTTTAAGCCTGTCCATTCCATAGCTATCAGGATTCCTTTCGTTTCTCTGAATAATGTAGGTGTTATGCAGCTTCGCATAACGATACAGTATATAGTATACCGCAAACGGGAAATTTTGTCAAGCATCTGCGGCGGTTCGCGGCTTCATTTTTCCATGCAGTACTATTTAATATGGGCGGAAAAGATTCGCTTCGTTCAAAATGATGAATGGCGGGCAGTGTCCGCTGCCTATTTGCTAAAGGCACGGTCGCGCTCACAGTTTCAATTTACCAAGTATACGCTGCTGTTCGCCGCTTTTGCACCGTGACTGAAATAAAACGCACCGGGAGCATAGCCCGCGAACGGCGTATCTGTCATGCGTTCGGTACAAGTGAAGCCTGTTAAAACTATCAAGGCAAATCTGACGGAACCAGGAGAGAGGAGAGATAAGGAAGGGGAGCGCGAGGGGGCAACCTTAAGAGAGGGGA
>CAMOOV010000141.1 GCA_946621745.1 uncultured Ruminococcus sp. | reverse complement strand
TCTGCCCTTTGGAATCCCGCAAGCCTTTGAAAAGGCTTGACCTAAACTTTGGATGGCATCGCCGGAAACGAATAGCAAACTGCCCAAGAGCGATTTCATCTGTTTTTCGTATTTCCGTCATCATTTTCATGCAGAGAACCGGTAAACTGAAAATGGGAAAAGAAAAACGGAAAAGGGGCATAAGGAGGATTCTTATGGCGACATCCTACAAAGCAGCGGCGGCCGCATATGCTGCGGCGCTGCTCGGATTCACAGGCTTCCTGATGCTCGATACCTTCGTGCGCAGCTCCGCAAAGCAGACCGGTGCCACAGAGATCAATTATGCACTGTTCGCGGATGAAACAAAGGAGACAGCCGCGCAGACGGCTGAGCAATCAGCGGCGGACACAGAAACGGCAGCGGTATCCGGCACGGCGGGCAGCACTGCATCCTCTGCGCAGACAGGCAGTCAGACCGCGGCAGAAACAGCCGGAACGACCGGCGCAGAAACAAAAAGACAATCCGCACAGACACAGCAGAAATACACCGATCCGCTGTCCGAGGAATATCCCGCAGAGGAATCTCCGGCAAAATCTGCCGACACATCCGCATCGGAAACGGCAGCGCCGGAGACAGAGACCGTGACCGAACCGCCGGTCGAATACATCAACAGCGACACGGTCTATCAGGATGAAAATATCCGCATCGCGATCTCGGAGTACAACGAAAACGATACCGCAGTCTATGTCGCGGATGTGCAGCTCAGCTCTGCGGAGTATCTCAAGACCGCCTTTGCAAATGACACATTCGGGAAGAATGTCACTGCAAAGACCTCGGAGATCGCCACAGCAAACAACGCGATCCTCGCGGTCAACGGCGATTTCTACGGCACGCACAATTCCGGCTATGTCATCCGGAACGGCGTCCTCTACCGCGAGACGGACAGGGCGAATACCGATTATCTCTGCATCATGGCGGACGGCAGCTTCTTCATCACGACCGGCGCGGAATATACCGCACAGGAGCTGCTGGATATGGGTACATGGCAGTGCTTCATGTTCGGGCCGCGCCTGATCGAAAACGGCATTGTCAATGTCGATGACAATTCCGAGGTTGCGCGGGCAATGGCGAGCAATCCGCGCACGGCGATCGGCATTGTGGACGAGCTGCATTATCTGTTCGTTGTCTCGGACGGCCGGACATCGGAAAGCGACGGGCTCTCGCTCAGTCAGCTTGCAGCGTTTATGCAGCGGCTCGGTGCGCAGACCGCCTACAATCTCGACGGCGGCGGCTCCTCGACCATGGTATTCAACGGCAGCCTCATCAACAATCCGACCACCAGCGGCAGATCCATCAAGGAAAGGAGTGTGAGCGACATTGTATACATCGGATACTGATAACGGCGGAAGAGAGCTGCTCCGTCATGCCGCAGCGGATCTCGGCGGCGCACTGTTTCTTGCGCTGTTCGGCGCAGTCTATGAGTATTTCAGCTTCGGGGTATATTCTGTTTTCATGGTCTATGCATTTGTCTTTCCGCTGCTCGCGGGACTGCTCCTGCTGCTTGCCGTGATCGGCAGAAAGCGCCCGTCACATCGTACAATGTTTCTGCTTCAAGCCTGCACTGCGGCATTGGCAGTCGGCAGCGTTGCAGCGGGGATCATCCGCATCAGCGGCAGAGAAAATCTTCTGCTTCTGGTGTATCCGCTGATTGGCGCGGCGCTCGGTATTGCAGCGGGGATCTCATTCCGGAAGGATCACAAATAATTCACGCTCAGAACGACGGTCTGCATACTGCCGGTATCGGTGCTGATCCCGTCATTCACGAAAAACACAGGAGGACAGCCAATGAAAGAACAAATCGAACGCATCGAATGCGGAACGGATGACGGCGAATACTATACGCTGATATGCGGGAAAAGCATCATTTGCTTCAAGAACGGCGAAACCGAAAGCGATGCGCCGATGATGCCGGAGATGCTGGACCGGCTTCTGGAGCAGGTATGCGTACTGATCGCTGAAAATCCGGATGCAGAGCCAGTCGGCAGGCCGAATCACAGCGCAGTCTATCTGAGCAGCGATGCAGCCGGAGCGATCACGCTTCCCTATTCAAAGCTGCACCGGCTGATGACAGATGCATGGTTTGATGCCAAAAGAATGCTGGCCTCTCTGGCAGAGACGCAGCTGATGGGACTGGTGCAATGTCAGGCACCGCCGCCTGCACCCTTTGGTTCCGATATGATGTCGCCGTTGTCGTTTATGGGCATGAAGGCGATGCCGGAAACGAAGCCGCAAACGAAAAAAAGCGTGCGGACTGACAATGAAACATGGAACTGCTGCTGCGGTCAGCGTGCATTGCACAGCAAATTCTGTCCGGAATGCGGCCGGCCTGCGCCGCCTCCGCTTCCGGAAACATGGGATTGCCCGAATTGCTGCAAGAAGGCGCTGCACAGCAGATTCTGTCCGGATTGCGGAACGCCGGCACAGGCGGGCTGACGGCCGGGAGCTGTGCTGATGAACAACTGAATCAGAATGCCCCGAAGCGATCCCTGTGAACCGCTTCGGGGCAATTTGTATGTATATGCACCGGTTGTCCGCTCAGATCTGCTTACAGATTCAATCGGAATTGCTCTATGTAATAGATGCAGTTGCGGGCGGCATAGTTCTTCTGACACAAATCAGAAATACTGCGGCATTCACATTTGTATCAGAAATTTACAGCGTGACCTCACAGCATCAGCCTTGTGAGAACTGCGTTGGACAGCAGCCAGCCGTGCGGCGTCATCCGGAGCGCATCGTCCTGCATCTCCAGAAATTCCGGCATCAGCGGAGCCGCATTGCGCAGCAGCCTTTCACGGCTCTCCGGCAGATCATCCGGCCGGATGCCCTCCGCAAGCCGCAGTCCGAGCATGATCCGCTCGGATTCAGTCTCCGCCTGCGGTTCGGTGATCTCCTCCGGCTGCACCGGCGCATCACAAAAGGCACGGAGCGACCGCGGCACCGCAAAGCGTTTCCCGTCATGGCAGGAATGCGGCGCCGGGCCGATGCCGTAATACGGCGCGAGCCGCCAGTATTTGCTGTTATGGCGGCTCTCATATTCCGGCTTTGCAAAATTGGATATCTCATAATGCCGGAATCCGCGGGCAGTCAGCGTGTCATGCATCTGCATCCAGCGCGCCGCTGCATCGTCATCGTCAAGGATCTCCGGCGGCTGCGCACCGAACGGCGTATCCTCCTCGATTTTCAGCAGATACGGCGAAATATGCGTGACCGGCAGCGCACAGACGGTTTCCAGCTCACGCGCCCAGAGCGTTTCGGTATGCTGCCGCAGTCCGAGGATCAGATCAGCGGAAAGATTCTCAAATCCCGCATCCGCTGCGCGGTGTACCGCCGCAAGCGCCTGCTCCGGCGAATGCTTCCGGCCGAGGATGCGCAGGATCTCCGCATCAAAGGACTGCACGCCGAGCGAGAGCCGGTTGATACCTGTTTTCCGCCACTGGGCGAGCTTTTCAGCGGTCGCTGACAGCGGATTTGCTTCGAGCGTGATCTCTGCATCATCGGAAAGCTGACAGCGTTTCGCTGCCGCTTCGATCATAGCGGCGAGATGCCGGACGGGGAGCAGCGAGGGCGTTCCGCCGCCGAAATAGAGCGTGTCCGCCGGCAATCCGGCAGGCAGTGCGGCGAGATTCCGGCAGACCGCATCCGCATATTCCTGCACCGCAGCAGCCGAATACCGCACCGAATAAAAATCACAGTAGGGGCATCTGACCGCGCAGAACGGCACATGAATATAGATGCCGGCCTTCATACGCGCTTGATCGCCTCGACCAGCTTGCCGAAGAACATATCAAACAGAAATCCGAGGATATATGCCGCGACCAGCGGGCCGACGCCGAAGATCAGCACCTGCATCAGATTCGTGTGGACGAAATAGACAACGATGACCATAATGAACGCAATGAGCCGCAGGACGGAATTGACGATCAGCGAGGCCTTGCCGTTGACGCAGCGGACACCGCATTCCTGACAGGGCTTGCCGGAGCTGCTCAGGCCGCCGCAGAGTGCCTTCTGCACCGGCGTGAACGACGGCTTGCCGCAATGGGGACAGATATGTTTCATGAGGGATACCTCCGGAATTATTCGTCGAATTTGAGGACGGCCATGAACGCATCGGACGGCACCTCGACGGTTCCGAGCTGACGCATCCGCTTCTTGCCCTCCTTCTGCTTTTCGAGCAGCTTCTTCTTACGGGTGATATCACCGCCGTAGCACTTGGCGAGGACATCCTTGCGCAGTGCCTTAACGGTCTCGCGCGCGATGATCTTTCCGCCGATCGCCGCCTGAATCGGAACCTCAAAGAGCTGGCGCGGGATATTCTCCTTCAGCTTCTCCGCGATCTTTCTCGCACGCGGATACGCCTTGGAATCATGCACGATGAACGAGAGCGCATCGACGATCTCGCCGTTGAGCAGGAAGTCCAGCTTGACGAGCTTCGAGGGCGCATAGCCGTCCAGCTCATAGTCGAGCGAGGCATAGCCGCGGGTGCGGGATTTCAGCGCATCGAAGAAATCGTAGATGATCTCATTGAGCGGCAGGGTGTAGTGCATTTCCACGCGCACATCATCGAGATACTGCATATCCTTGAAAATACCGCGGCGCTCCTGGCAGAGATCCATGATGCCGCCGACATACTCCTTCGGTGCGAGAATCGACGCCTTGACAATCGGCTCCTCTGCCTCGGCGATATTGGCGGGATTCGGATAATTGGACGGATTGTCGATCATCAGCACCTCGCCGTTTGTCTGCGTGACGCGGTAGATAACCGAGGGCGCGGTCGTGACGAGATCGAGATCGTATTCACGCTCCAGACGCTCCTGAATGATCTCCATATGGAGCAGACCGAGGAAACCGCAGCGGAATCCGAAGCCGAGCGCGACGGATGTCTCCGGCTCAAAGGTCAGCGCGGCATCGTTGAGCTGGAGCTTTTCGAGCGCATCGCGCAGATCGTTATAATGTGCGCCGTCGGCGGGATAGATACCGGAAAAGACCATCGGGCTGACCTTGCGGTAGCCGGGAAGCGGCTCTGCGCAGGGACGCTCCGCAAGCGTGACGGTATCGCCGACACGGGTATCGCCAATGCTCTTGATCGAGGCGGTCAGATAGCCGACCTCGCCGGCCTTGAGATCGCCCTTGTTGATATGCTCCGAGGCGCTCATGACGCCTGCTTCGACAATCTGGAATTCCGCGCCGGTCGCCATCAGCTTGATGCGGTCACCGACTCTGACAGTACCCTCCTTGACGCGGACATAAATGATAACGCCCTTGTAGGAATCATAGAAGCTGTCGAAGATCAGCGCCTGCAAGGGAGCATCTTCATCGCCCTGCGGCGCGGGGATATCGGTGACGATGCGCTCCAGCACCTCCTCGATATTCGTGCCGAGCTTCGCGGAGACACGCGGCGCATCAAGACAGGGAATGCCGATGACATTTTCGACCTCCTCAGCGACGCGCTCCGGCTCCGCGGAGGGCAGGTCGATCTTGTTGATGACCGGAACGATCTCCAGATCTGCTTCGACGGCGAGATAGGTATTCGCAAGCGTCTGCGCTTCAATGCCCTGCGAGGCGTCAATGATGAGGATCGCGCCCTCACAGGCCGCCAGCGACCGGCTGACCTCATAATTGAAGTCCACATGGCCGGGGGTGTCGATGAGGTTGAAGCGATAGGTCTGGCCGTCCTTTGCGGTATAATCAAGCGCGACAGCACGCGCCTTGATCGTAATGCCGCGCTCGCGTTCGATGTCCATATTGTCGAGCAGCTGCTCCTCCATATCGCGGGCGGCAACGGCGCAGGTTTTTTCGAGAATGCGGTCGGCCAGTGTGGATTTTCCGTGGTCGATATGGGCAATGATGCTGAAATTGCGGATATTCTGATTTGCCAAGCGGATCCCTCCGATCTGTAGATTGACTTAAGACAACACCGCACAAAGCCCGCCTGACGGCTTGGCAGTGCATCTACTTGCATATTTTCCGTCATCTTGCACGAAAACTCCTTGCCGGGCGTCAGCCCGGCGGCGTCATTTTCATACAATCTGACGAAAAATCTGACGGGTCAAATATATTTGACCGTAAGTATCCTGCACCGCCAGCTCTGTGCGGTATTGCCTTAATGATTCACAAAGAATAGTATACCATACTCAAGGAAAAATTGCAAGTGCCGGGGTGATTTTTTCAGGGCAGAGGCTCTGCGTCAAACCGCTTGCACAAACCTCTCCCGCAGAGTGCCCGGCTCCGATTTAAGAGCAGGCTGTGAAACAGTTCCTTTTATTTTTTCCATATCCATTGCTTTTTTCGGAATAATGTGATATAATAATCTGAGAACGGCAGCGTGAAAGGAGAGAGCAGGCATGATCGAATTCAGACTGAACGGTCAGCGTTATTTACGGACAGAAAACGGCTGGACGGATCTGTTCTATCAGCCGGTCACGGTAGAACTCGGCGAACAGCTGGAGAGGCAGTATGCGGATTCGCTGGATCTGAGCACCTGCTCGGTTGCAGAGCTTGCAACGCGTGCAGACGGCTTCAGAACCGCCGGCGCATATTACCTCGCTGCGCGGTATTACCGCACTGCGGTTTTGCGTGCGGATTTGGCTCAGTGCCGCGTACTCTTTCCGGGCATGGCGTTCTGCTTCCGGAAGCTGCATCAGCCGGGCGATGTGCTGCGTGTGCTGAACTATATCCGGAAGCGTTTCAATATGAAGCAGATTTCTCCGGTCTTTCTGACGCCTGCGGCGGAGGCATACTGTGATCTTGGGCAGTATGAGATGGCGGAGAAATGTGCAAGGCTGGCTGCTGCCGGTTCTTACGGTTCGCCGTCTCCTGCGCTGACGGAGCTGCTGGAGCGAATTGCGTGCGAACGACATCCGTAAAATATGCGCCTGTGGTGAAATTGGCAGACACGTTGGATTTAGGTTCCAATGTCAATAGACATGCAGGTTCAAGTCCTGTCAGGCGCATAAAATCAGAAACCGCGTATCTATGCGAATTTGTGCATAGATACGCGTTTTTTCATTGTGCAGTATATTTTAACAGGTCATATAGTTTTTCTGCATCAATCACATTTGAGATCCGGATACGGAACAGCTGATTAAAATTTGTTGAATCCATTGCACTTTTTATCATAATATGCTATAATAGTGCGTAAGGAGGTGCTTGACATGAAGAAAATCCTCGGCAAGTTCCAGTATAATTCACCGGTCATTCTGACAATGACACTGCTTTCCGCTGCTGCACTGATCATCAGCACACTGACAAACGGTGCCGCAAATAAACTGCTGTTTTCTGTCTACCGCAGCAGCCTGCTCAATCCGCTGACCTATCTCCGGATGTTCACCTATGTACTCGGACACGCAAACTATGCGCATTTCATCGGCAATTTCACGATCATCCTGCTGATTGGCCCGATGCTGGAGGAAAAATACGGCTCAAAGCCGCTGCTGAAAATGATGGCAATGACAGCATTCGTTACCGCACTTGTGCAGATCATTTTCTGTCCCGGCACGGCGCTGCTCGGTGCGAGCGGCATTGCGTTTATGCTGATCCTGCTCAGTTCCTTTACCAATCTCCGGAAGGACGGCATCCCG
>CAMOOV010000140.1 GCA_946621745.1 uncultured Ruminococcus sp. | reverse complement strand
CGTGACCTCGAAGGTGTCGGTCAGTGTCTGTCCGTTGATGTCATACGATACCTTGACGGTCTGTTCGCCCGGCGTGCTGAAATCATAGTCGTATGTCAGACCTTTAGCAATTTTGAAAGAATAATCACCGGAATACTTAGCGTTAACTATGATTCCTGCAGGATCAAGTATTTCATCAATAAAATATGTTGTTCTATCCGGATTCTTATCGACTTTAATTGAATTCAATGTAACAGACTCTAGTGTCCAGCGCTGATTAGGATTTCCTTCATACGGATATTGATTTACATTCACGCCATTAGGATAAATACCATCAGCCTGCAGAACCAAATCCATACAATATCCGTTTAATTGTGAAATGATGCGATATGTTCCATCATCGTTCTTAAGGATAGCCCATTTTCTATTTCTTTGGTCAGCTTTCGGATAGAGTACTATGTTTCGCGAAGTATTTAGATAATTGGAATCTGATACATCAGCATCAAGAACAAGACCCGAAGAAACCTCGGAAATAAAGTAGTAACCGTTGGCATCATGAGTAATTTGAAAGACATCATCACCGCTTTTGTTCCATATCTGGATATTTGATCCTTCCTTATATTCACCGATGTTTCCAGCAGCATCCAGAACATACCCATCATCAATAGCACTATGTATTCTGTACACTCCGTCTTTTACAGTATGCTCGGGATTGTAAGGAACAAAGCACCAGCTTTGCGCTTTTGAGTCATTCCCCTCCCAAACCCGTATGTTATTTTCGTTTACAGCTGCGCCGTCTACCAAATCAAGAAAATAGGAGCTGCGCCTTGACTGTATGGTATATCCATGGGCGGTTTTATTGATTAACCACTGTTCCGGTGTACCATTATGGTTCTCCCATACCTGCACATTTGTTCCGCGATGCTGATCGCCTCCGCTTACATCAAGTGAAACATCTGCGCCATTCTGCTGGATGCGATAGAAGCCGTTATTTAAATAAGTGACTTTCCATGTATCCCAGGAAGGAATATCCTCGAAATCCATTGTCCAGATATTAACATTTGTTCCTGATTTACCAAGGGTATCATCACTTCCGGAAACGTCAAGGTAATAATGCTGATTTACTCCACTGAAAATGTAATACTCTCCGTCCGAGATTGTCGGTCCGGCAGCCTCTGACTCATCCATTTCGTGACCGATGGGGGTGGGATCAATAATCTTAAAATTTGGACGAATAAAGCAAGTAAAATTTCCTTTTGGTCGCCAAACATAATGGCACTCACATCCATAAGAACCACCATTGTTATCAAATGGCCAATTTGTTTCTGCGGTTCGGACAGTCGTTTCATCCACATCAGTCACTATACCAACATGTCCCCATTCTCCTGCTCCACCGATCCCAGCACCCTGACAAGAAATATCTCCGGGCTGCGGATTTGAATCAACTCGTATCCATCCTTCTTGAAGACCAATTGTTGCATAATCGCGAGCATTCGCAATTGGTTGCGGATATCCCAAATAATCATAATACGCTTTTATCAGATCCACACACTGGCAATATGTTCCGTTTTCGTTGCCGTCAAAATCTACGCACCAAGCTTCATTGACTCTATCCCTAGCCCACTGGACAGCCTGTGCCTGAGTGAAATCTGATGATACAGCATTCGCTTCAATTGGCTGAACAGCAATCTCACCGACACCTCCGGGCAATACTCCACCCAAGCCCAAAGCCATCACCGCAGACACCGCCGCAGAGAGCACCCGTTTCCATAAGCATTTCGATTTCATGGTATTTCCCCTTTCGTGAAAATATATATTTTATTATAATACATAATCCAAAAAAATGTCAATAGTGTTAATGCAAAATTGCTTGCTGTGCTGTTTCGCCTCATGCTGATAGACTTTTCGGAAACCAAGCAGTACATTGAAGGACACCTTCTTTACTCCGATCAAGATTCTTCTATTTTTACCAAGGCTACATTATCATCTATTTTCACCTTTTTCGGAGGAAATCCTCCGGCTCATTAACCGGGCTGACAGTCATTTGCTGATCTATGGTTCGATGCCAGACCCTTTTCCTGCCGATGCAGCTGCTCCGCCTTTGCATTTTTATCCGGAACAGTTGCTTGATATATTTCCAAGTTTCTCAAACAGTCATATTCCTCTTTCCCCGAACATACACCTTTACTAAAACCACTTCAGAGGTGATATGTATGAAACCGGAAATCAGAAAGATCGTGACAAGAAGTGCATTGTTCTTCGGGATCCTCGCTGTCAGCGCGGCGGGGATGAAGCTCGCTGCATGGCGCAGTGCGCAGAATGCACCGGATGCCGTGACTGCATCTGCTGACCAGTCCCCTGTCATTGTACTGGACGCCGGACACGGCGGCATCGACGGCGGATGCTCAACGGCGGACGGCGTACCGGAAAAGGGGATCAACCTCAATATCCTGCTCGATCTGCGTGATCTGCTGGTAATCTCCGGCTATGAGGTGCAGGTCACACGGGACACCGACCGCTCGATCCACGATCAGGGCATTGAGGGGATCGCCAATCAGAAGGCCTCCGATATGGATAACCGCCTTGCGATCCTCAATGCACCGGAGCACGCTGTCTGCATCTCGATCCACCAAAATCAGTTCACGGATCCGAAATACAGCGGTGCACAGATGTTCTATGCCCCGACAAACAGCGAAAGCGAATCGCTCGCGCAGACAATGCAGCAGCAGTTTCACACGATGCTCCAGCCGCAAAATGACCGAGAGATCAAGTGCTGCGGCAAAGAGCTGTTTCTCTGCTGGTTCTGCAAGCATCCGATGATCATGGCGGAATGCGGATTTCTCTCGAATCCGGATGAAGCGGCACTGCTGAAAACCGAGGAATATCAGCACAAGACCGCCCTGACGCTCTATGCCGGACTGCTCGAATGGCTGTCAAAGCAGGGCGCGGTCTGATACTGTTTTTTCCGGCGATTCCATTATTTTTGCATTGATTTCCGCCGCGGCTTCATGTATAATATAATCATCCCCGGCGGGGAAATAAAATACATGGAGGCAATGCGATATGTGCAGACAGTCTATTTGGCAGGCGATTCTCGCGCTGCTGCAAAATTGCTGCGGCGGCTGCTGCTGACGCAATCAGAAAAAGCGTATCCGTTTTCGGGCGGATACGCTTTTCTCTTGCTTTCGGACAGTGCCCGCTGCCGTTTCCCTCCGGCGCCGTTTCGCGAAGCATATCAATCTCGTCGCTGTTACGGCGCTGACCGCGCCTATTCTACTGTCCGGCTTTCATCCCCTTGTGCATCCGTTCACTTCCGGAGAACTTTAGATCATGGCACCGGCTCGGCCGGCGATCATTATTTTTTCGGTATCCATTGCACTTTTCGCCGGAATATGCTATAATGATACTGTAAAAAAAACACGCATCATTCTCTGCACTTTCGGCAGAGAACGATACGCAAGTGTGGGTTTGCCCCCCGTGCGGGGCATGGGGAGCAACATGAAAAAAGGGGGATTTCGGGAGCAGCATAAGTCTCCCAAAGGGGGATTTGTCAAATATCAGTGGACCGGGTGAAACAGGAATCTGCCGATTGCCTGCGTCAGCTTTGCAATCTGCGATTCATCATTCGTGCCGGCTTCAAGCTGAAGCGGCTGTTCACGATCCAATGTGAAAATGCCCATGATCGACTTGGCATCCACGGAATAGCTCCCGACCTGAAGCAGTGCTTCAAAGCGGAACTGGCTCATGATGTTGACGAATTCAGCAACATCAGCGATCTCGGGAAGGTAAACCGTTGTCGTAAACATATCAATAACCTGCCTTTCACCGGTCAGTACGAAACTGCAACATGATTGCAAAAAATTGGCGGTGTACGGGGGCTGCAGCGTGTCAGCCGTGACGAGAGGGGGGAGCACAGCTGCGTTGTTCGCGCACCTCCGCGCACCATATTTTTTGGAGGGTTGTCATGAATCACCCTTGACACAAATATACACCGGAAACGACGAAAAGTCAAGCAATTTTCTCCCATTTTGTACACCTGACCGATTTTTTCGGCTGCACTCGCATTTCTTTTTTGCAATCCAAATAAACTGTAAGGACTGCACAATGTCATACTGTTGAAATTATGCAATATGCACAAGAGGTATCCATCGCCATGAAATTTAAGATACTCACGCTCGGCTGCAAGGTCAATCAGGCCGAAAGCTCCGGACTCGCTGCTGCGCTGCGCGGAATGCAGATGACCGAGGCAGAACGCCCGGAGGATGCCGGCCTGCTGATCGTCAACAGCTGTGCGGTCACGGCGGAATCCGTCCGCAAGACCGGACAGCTGCTCCGCAGCCTGCGCCGCAAAAATCCCCATGCAAGACTCGTTCTGACCGGCTGCTGGCCGCAGGCCTTTCCGGAGGACGATTTCTCCGCTGCCGATTTCGTTACCGGAACCAAGAACCGCGAAGCGATCCTTGAATGGATCGCCGGTATGCCGGAAAGCGGTCTGTGCATCTCCGGCTACGGCAGCAGGGATGCGTTCTCTCCCCTGCCCTGCGCCGATACCACGCGCACACGCGCATTCCTCAAAATTCAGGACGGCTGCAACCAGTTTTGCAGCTATTGCATCATTCCCTATGCACGCGGCAGATGCCGCTCCATGCCGCCGGAGCGCTTCCGCTCCGAGATCCGGACACTCGCGGAGCAGGGCTTCCGTGAGATCGTGCTGACCGGCATCAATCTCTGCTTCTACGGCACAGATACCGGACAGACGCTCACTGACGCAGTCGATCTCTGCGCGGCAGAGCCGGGATTCATCCGGATCCGGCTCGGCTCGCTCGAACCGGAGCGCATGGACACCGCTCTGCTCCGGCATCTCGCGGAATGTGAAAAATTCTGTCCGCAGTTCCACCTCTCGCTGCAAAGCGGCTCGGATGCCGTCCTCAAACGGATGAACCGGCGATACGACACCGCGCAGTACCGCGCACTCGCTGCCGAGATCCACAGTCTGTTCCCCGATGCGGCGCTGACGACCGATGTGATCGTCGGATTCCCCGGCGAGACCGAGGAGGATTTTGAAGCAAGCTGCCGGTTCGTGCAGGAGATCGGATTCGCGAAGGTCCATGTTTTTCCGTATTCGCAGCGCGAGGGCACAAAAGCCGCCGCATTCCCCGATCAGGTGCCGCAGGCTGTCAGGGCGCAGCGCTCCGCCCGCCTGACCGCAATCGCCAATGAGATCCGCCGCAGACATCTCGCCGGTATGATCGGTCAGACCGCCGAGGTACTCGTCGAGGGGGAGAAACAGCAAAATGCACAGCGGTTTTACCAAGGGCATACCCCCAATGGTACACTTGTGAAAATTTTTCCGGAAAATGACGAAAAGGGTTTGCAGAATTCTTTGATTTGTGTTACAATAGAGGGGTATGAGGATGACTGTGTCACCGGACGGCCGCAGGGCTGAACGCATGACGCTTCACCCGATTCCCTCACCATATATCATATGACAATGGAGGCTGATCTGTTCATGGCTGTTTATCGTATTTATACCGAAAAAAAGCCGCAATACGCCGTCGAAGCGCAGTCCGTTCTCGCCGATCTGCGCACGGCGCTCCGTCTGGATGTGCAGGGTATCCGCGTTCTCAACCGCTACGATGCCGACCACATTGAGGAGGACGATTTCCGCAGAGCGATCCCGACTGTTTTCTCGGAGCCGGCTGTCGATTTCGTCTATGAGAAGCTGCCGATGCTCTCCAATCAGGAGCGCGTCTTTGCGGTCGAATATCTCCCCGGACAGTTCGACCAGCGCGCCGATTCCTGTGAGCAGTGCATCCAGATTCTCAACGGCAAGGAGCGCTGCCGCGTCCGCAATGCGCGCATTTATATCGTATCCGGCGCGATCACGGACAAGGAATTTGACAGACTGAAGGCGTATCTCATCAACCCGGTCGAGAGCCGCGAGGCACTGCTCGATCCGGTGGAGTCGCTCGATATGAACTATGCCGTCCCGAAGACCGTCAAAACGCTCCGCGGCTTCTGCAAGCTCGACGAGACCGGCCTTCAGGCATTCATTGACAAATATGCGCTGGCAATGGATCTCGACGATATCCGCTTCTGTCAGGAATATTTCCGCGATACCGAAAAGCGCGACCCGACCATCACCGAGATCCGCATGATCGACACCTACTGGAGCGATCACTGCCGCCATACGACATTCCTCACAACGATCGACCGTGTCCGCATCGAGACACCCTATATCAAGGATACCTACGAGGAATACAAGAAGATCCGCCGCGAGCTGCGCCGCACCAAAAAGCCGAATACGCTCATGGAAATGGCGACAATGGCCATGCGCAAGCTGAAAGCGGACGGGCTGATCCCTGCGCTCGACGAGAGCGAGGAGATCAATGCCTGCTCTGTCAAGATCAAGGTCGATACCGACCACGGACAGGAGGACTGGATCCTCATGTTCAAGAATGAAACGCATAACCATCCGACCGAGATCGAGCCGTTCGGCGGTGCCGCGACCTGTCTCGGCGGTGCGATACGCGATCCGCTCTCCGGCAGAAGCTATGTCTATCAGGCAATGCGCGTGACCGGCGCGGCGAATCCGCTCGTTCCGGTCGCCGATACGATCCCCGGCAAGCTGCCGCAGCGAAAGATCGTTGTCGGCGCAGCCAACGGCTACAGCTCCTACGGCAACCAGATCGGCCTTGCGACCGGCCATGTCACGGAGGTCTATCATCCGGGCTATGTCGCAAAGCGCATGGAGATCGGTGCGGTCGTCGGTGCGGCGCCGGCTGAGAATATCCGCAGAGAGCGCCCGCAGCCCGGCGATGTTGTCATCCTGCTCGGCGGCAAGACCGGACGCGACGGCTGCGGCGGTGCGACCGGTTCCTCCAAATCCCACACGCTCGAATCCCTCACGCACTGCGGTGCCGAAGTGCAGAAGGGCAATCCGCCCGAGGAGCGCAAGCTCCAGCGTCTGTTCCGTGATCCGGAGGTCACAAAGCTCATCAAGCGCTGCAATGATTTCGGCGCGGGCGGTGTTTCCGTCGCGATCGGCGAGCTGACCGACGGCCTTGAGATCGACCTCAATGCCGTTCCGAAGAAGTATGACGGTCTGGACGGTACCGAGCTGGCAATCTCCGAATCGCAGGAGCGCATGGCGGTCGTCGTTGCGCCGGAGGATGTCGATGCATTCATGGCAGCAGCATCCAAGGAGAATCTGCTTGCAACGGTCGTTGCAAAGGCGACCGATACGAACCGTCTGCGCATGAAGTGGAACGGGAAAACCATCGTCAATCTCTCCCGCGAATTCCTCAATTCCAACGGCGCAGAGAAGCATACAAAGATCATCGCGGCAGCCCCGTCCGAGCTGCCCGCCCGCGACGAGCGCTTTGAGGATACCGCCGACGGCTGGCGCGAGCTGATGAGCAGCCTCAATGTCTGCTCGCAGAAGGGGCTTGTCGAGAAATTTGACTCGACCATCGGCGCAGGCACCGTGCTGATGCCCTACGGCGGCACCTATCAGCTCTCGCCTGCGCAGGCAATGGCGGCGAAAATTCCGGTTCTGAAGGGCGAGACTACGACCTGCTCGATCATGGGCTGGGGCTTCAATCCGTTCATCTCCGAGCATTCGCCCTATCACGGCGCGATCTATGCCGTGATCGAATCCGTCGCAAAGGTTCTCGCGGCGGGCGGCAGCAGAAAGCAGTGCTGGCTGACATTCCAGGAATATTTT
>CAMOOV010000139.1 GCA_946621745.1 uncultured Ruminococcus sp. | reverse complement strand
CAAATATATTTGACCGTAAGTATCCTGCACCGCCAGCTCTGTGCGGTATTGCCTATAGGAATTCGGTCACAAACAAGTACAGAAATTGAACCGCGTAAGAAAAACGCAGCGCCTCTGACTGTTCGGTCAGAAGTGCTGCGTTTTGATTCTGTCTTACATTATTGCTCAGCGCGGCTCACAGATGAGCTTCATGGCTGTGCGTTCCTCGCCGTCGATCTCAATGCTGGCGAAAGCAGGAATACAGACAAGATCAATGCCGATCGGAGCGAGATAGCCGCGTGCGATCGCAATGGACTTGATCGCCTGATTGGCTGCGCCTGCTCCCACGGCCTGAACCTCGACAACATGCTGTTCACGGATCACACCTGCGATCGCGCCCGCAACAGAATTGGGTGTAGAGTGTGACGATACTTTCAATACTTCCATGTTGAGAACCTCCTGTGAAATAGATTGAATGAATTTGTAGCGAATCTGCTTCCGTAAAACGGAGAGCGAGGAATGATATTCCTGCTATCAGTATAATACATTTTATGAAAAATGTCAAGCATTCAAAAGGATTTTGTGGATTCTCTAATAAAAATGCGCTCGATTTTGGTACATATGCCGGATTTGCTGTCGATTTCGAGCAGCACTCCGCCGATCAGACAGCAGCCGTTTGCCTCAGTAAACTGTACCGGTGTATGGAAGCGCTGCTTTTCGATTGCCTGCTCCGGCTGGACGCCGAGCACGGAATACTCCGCGCCGATCATACCGACATCCGTGAGATAGCCAGTCGTGCCGCCGATCAGCTCCTCATCCGCCGTCTGCACATGGGTATGCGTTCCGATGACAGCGGAGACCTTGCCTTTCAGGTAGATGCCCATTGCGCGTTTTTCGGAGGTCGCCTCCGCATGAAAATCGACCAGAATATTAGTTGTGCCGAGTGTCGGGAGGATCGCGTCGATCACGCTGAACGGATTGTCGAGCGGCTCCATGAATGCAGTGCCCATGAGGTTGACGACCGCAAAGCGATATGCGCCGCAGTCGAGGATGCAGATGCCCTTTCCGGGCGCACCCTCCGGATAATTCGCGGGGCGCAGAATGCGGTCGTGCTGAAAGATTTCAGGGCAGCGCCGCCGGAAGCAGTGGTTTCCGGTCGTGATGACATCCGCGCCGCCTTCAAAAAGCTGCTGCGCGGAATGCTGTGTGATGCCGTTGCCCTTTGCAGAATTTTCCCCGTTGACGATGACCAGATCGGCCTTATATTCCCGCTTGAGCTTCGGTGCCGTTTTCTGAAAACAGGCGGTGCCGGTTTCGCCGACCGCATCACCGAACATCAGTATTCTCATGCGTACCTCCCGCTTACGGCCGCAGAACGATCACGGTCGTTCCCAGCGTGGCCGGATGATTCTCCTGCGCTTCGGTGATAGCCGGCAGAATCTCCTCCGGCTGCGTTTCTGCGGGTAGCGGCGCAAAGGGATCAGCCGGAATCGTTTGCACGGGTTCGTCCACGGTCGTAGTTTCTGTTGTTTCTTCGGATTCAGTCGGAAGCGCAGAGCCGTTTTCTCCGGTCTGCACTGCGGCTGTATCGGTTATGCCGGTTTCTTGCGTTACAGTGGTTTCCTGAGCGGCATGAATCTGATCCCAGATATTGGTCGTTGTCGTGACCGGATTTGAAACAGCCGGCTGAATCTCCGGCAGGGAATCCGCTGCATTCTTTGCGCGATTGCCCTGTACCATGCTGAGCACACCGATCACGATCATGACAATGATGATCGCTGCAATGATGCCGAGAATTTCTTTTGTTTCCATGATTTACTCCTTTGGCTTGTGGATATGCTCTCCGGCGAGCGGATTGCTGTCAATCGCATTTTGCCGCTGCTCGCTGGAAAGGTGAGTATAGATTTCGGTCGTCGCGATGGACTGATGACCGAGAATATCACGGAGCGTCAGCGTATCGACATGACCGTGCTGATACATGAGCGTCGCAGCGGTATGACGCAGCTTATGCGTTGAAAGTCCTCTGCCGCCGAGACCGGATGCCATGAGCATTTTCTCGATGATCTGCTGGACTCTGCGCCGGCTGATGCGCCTGTGATTCCGGCTGAGAAAGAGCGCATTCGGCTCCTCCGGCGGATTCTCACGCGAGCTGATGTAGTCATGCAGCGCGGAGAGACAGGCGTCATTCAGGTAAACGATGCGCTCCTTGCTGCCCTTTCCGAGTACGCGGATCTTCCGGTCATAAAAATCGACATCGCCGACATTCGTGCCGACCAGCTCCGCGAGCCGGAATCCGCAGTTAAGAAAGAGAGTGACGATGCAGTAATCGCGCAGCGTATCGTTTGAGGGAAGTTCTTCTGCGCTTTGCAGCATCCGCTGGCTTTCTTCGAGCGTCAGGAAGCGGGGAAGTGCCTTTTTGACGGCAGGAAGTTCGAGATTCTGACAGGGATCCGCCCGCAGCAATCCCTTGGTTTTGGTGAGATATTTGAACAGACTGCGCACGGCACTGAGCCTTCTCGCAACAGAGCGCGGCGTATTGCCGCGAAAATCGCGCAGATATTTAATATAATCATACAGCACGGCGACGGTCACGGCTTCCATTTCCGAAACGGTGATCTCGGAAATGTCGGTCTCACCGCAGTCGGCTTCCGGACGCTTCAGATTTTTGCAATGCAGCCAGCGCAGAAAGAGACAGATATCCTCATAGTATTCATTGACAGTGCGCTTTGCCTTGCCGCGGATCACATCGAGATAGGTCAGATAGTCGCTGAGGAAAAGCGGAATCTGATTGCGGTCTGTATCCATGCCTCTGCTCCTTTCTATATTGGTACCGGTATACCAAAGCAATACCATTATAACACATTATCCCGAAAAGTGCAATGGATACCGAAAAGAAAATGAAGTGGTCCTGTGTTTGGCAACGGAGAAGGACACAGCCCGGTAAAGGCTTTTGTGATATTCGTGCGTCTTAGTCTAATGCACGCATTTTGGGGGTGCTTTTTTTCCGTTCGCCGTTAGAAATCATTTCAATAATTCGCACATTATTGATGTACCAATTAAATCTTGAAGAATAGATGCGCTGGATTTTTGTCGTGAGACAAGGATTTCTAACGCGGTATCACGGCAAAAAACAAGCAGATATCTTCAAGAGATAGTTGGGACATCAATATCAACGCGCCCTGGCTGAAAGCGCATTTGTCTGCTTTTCAGAAAGTAAAAGCGAACCGCCCTGTCCGGCAGCAACGGACAGGGCGGTATATGGAGAGGAAACCAAAAATGAATGTCAGGGAATAAAGGGGAAAATCATTCCTTAACACCGCCGAGTGCGACGCCTGCGATGATGTACTTGGAAAGCACGAAGTACACCACAAACAGCGGCAGGACTGTCATCACAAGGCCGAGATAAACTGCGCCGTATTCGGTCTTATACATATCACCGGCGAGTTGGCTGACCATGATCGGCATGGTCCATTTTTCGCGGTCGATCAGCAGGATCGACGGGAGGAACAGTGCGTTCCAGCTTGCGACAAAGGCGAAGATCGCCTGTGTTGCCATTGCGGGCTTCATCAGCGGAAGCACGATCTGATTGAAAATACGGAATTCGCCTGCGCCGTCGATACGCGCCGACTGCACGATATCCATTGACAGTGACGGCTGCATATATTGGCGCATGAAGAACACAACGCTCGGCGCTGCGATTGAGGGCAGGATCATCGGGATAAAGCTGTTGACCAGACCGATCTTATACATGAACTGGAAGAAGCCGATTGCAGTGACCTGACTCGGAATCATCAGCACACACATAATCAGCATGAAGAATGCTTTTCGCGCTTTCCAGTCGTAGGCAACGATTGCATATGCAGTCAGCGTAGAGAAGTAGATTGTGCAGGCCGTTGCGCCGACGGAAATGATGACGGAATTGAGGAAGCCTGTCCACGGATTGAAGGATTTGCCCTCAAACACGCTGTAGTTTGTCATGAGATCCTTGCCGGGGACAAATGAGATTGCGCTTGCCATGATGCTGTTGGAGCTTCTGGTCGCATTGATGAGCATGATGATAAACGGCATCAGACAGATCACAGCGATAAAGATGCAGACGACATACTGAAAGACCGTGAAAGCGATCTCGCCGCCCTTTTGCTTTCTGACAGCCATTCTCACACCTCCCCGATCTGCTTCTGCTTTCTGCGCTTGCGCTCTTCCTTCCGCAGCTTTTCAGCGGCGATCGCGTCCTTATCGCGCATAATCCAAAAGAGAATCGCAGAAAGAATACAGATGATAACGAACAGGATCATGCTGGCAGCGGCAGCCTTTGCGAAAAGCTGCTTGCCCTTGAATGCCTGCTTGTAAATGAACACGCTCGCGGTCGTTGTTGCGCCGTCCGGGCCGCCGTTATTGAACAGAAGCGGGATCTCGAACATATTCAGACCGCCGATCATGCTTGTAATCAGAGTGTAGAGCATAATCGTTTTCAGGTTCGGCAGGGTAATGCGGAAGAATGTCTGGACGCCGTTTGCGCCGTCGATATCCGCAGCCTCGTAGATGTCGGGGCTGATGCCGAGAACACCGGAGATCATCATGATCATGGTATTGCCGAACCATGTCCAGAACTGGATAAATGCAACAATGTTCTGGGAAGCAGATTTGCTGGTAAAGAAGTCGGTCGCTGTATTCGTAAGTCCCCATGACATCATAAGCTGATTGACAGGACCCTTCGGATAGCCGAACAGCGTATTGAACAGGATCGCGATGGTCGCGGCTGTGATGATATTCGGCATATAGAAAACGACCTTGAAGAAGCCCTTGCCTTTGAGCTTGGAGGTTCTGGATGTGAACCACGCGGTCAGGAGCAGGGCAAGTCCCATCTGCGGGACGAAGTTCATAACCCAGATCTTTACCGTATTCTTGAGAGACTGGATAAAGGACTGGTTATTGAGAATTGACTTGAAATTCTCGAACGGCTGTTCAAGAAGATGCGTTTCATTTCCGACGCCCTTCATATCGGTGAATCCGATGAACATGGTGTAAAGCGTCGGATACAGGGAGAAAATCAGAAAGATAATAATGAACGGCAATGCGAACATATAGCCGTATTTGGCGTATGACAGGCCTTTCAGATGCCTTTGACTGTTTGACAAAGCAGGGAGCCTCCTTTCATAGACTGCATCCACGGAGCGAACCGCACAGTGCAGTCCGCTCCGTTATGCAGTTTTTGAGTCGGCTAAAGATTTTTAGGATTTATGCGGAATCTGTGGGATGCAGATGCATCTCAAACCGATCATCAGTCAGCGGATTCGATATCGAGATCGTCCTGAACCTTCTGCTTGAAGTCAGCGATGGCTTCCTCCTTGGTCTTCTGACCGGAGGTATACATACGGACCTGATCGCGCCAGATGAGGTTGATGTCTTCATCATACTGTGTCAGGGTCTTACCGTTTGCATTGGCGTTTGCCGGAACGAATACGTCGAACATATTCTGACCGTCGAGCATATCGACCTTACCGTCGGACTTCTTCATGACGACGGAGGAAGCGACTGCGTCCTTGGTGCCGTTTGCGCCGTAGAGCGTGCCGTTTGCCCACTTGTACTGGAGGCCGTCATCAGTGGTGTCGAGGGTGATCCACTCGATCAGCTCAGCAACGCCTTCCTTCGCCTTGCAGTCCTTGGTACCGAGTACCCATGTGCCGCCCCAGAAGAAGCCGATCGGCGGCTCGGTAACTGCCCAGTCACCGAAGGTGCCTTCGCCCTTCTTCTCACCGTTGACCTGCTTGACGATCGTGTAGTTGATGAGCCATGCCGGGCCGAAGTAGCCGAAGATCTTCTTGGTATCAGCGGTCTTGACATCCGCTTCGCCGTCAGCATTCGCGCCGCTCTGGTCGCGCATATCTGCGTACCAGGCATCTGTCCAGTCTCTTGTGTCATTGTGCCAGCCGTTATCCTTGAGCTTCTTGGAGATATCGAAGAACTCCTCGCGTTTCGGATCAATGACGAGCTTGCCGTCATCGTTCAGCCAGCCGGTGGAGGAACTATTCTCAACAGCGTGCCAGACATCACCGTCACCGGAAACGATGCCGTAGCCTTTTTCCTTCAGCTTCGCGGCAGCTTCCCAGAACTTATCCCAGCCCGGTCCGATTTCATCCTTGACCTTTGCAGGATCATCGGTGCCGAAGACATCCTGTGCGATCGAGCGGCGATAGATGAAAGCACCGCCGGTTGCCTGATAGCCGAGGCCTGCGACCTTGCCGTCCGGATTCGTACCGATCTCGACAGTGTACTGTGCGATCTCAGCGTCCTTGATCTTCTGGTCAACATCTGCAATGCCGAGATCCTCGTAGGAAGCGACATACTTGGCAGCATCGCCCTGCGTGTACTTCTTTACGAATGCAGCCTCAGCCGCGAACATATCGACACCGCCGTTCTGGAGTGCCTGATCGAGTGCAGGCTGATACTCTCCGTTGGTGGTCGGGATCTGTGTGACCTTGATCTGATACTTTGCATCGAAATCCGGATGAGTCTCCGCATACTTCTTGCACATATTCGGGACTTCATCGGTGAATGCATAGAGGTTAATGAGCTGCTTGTCGCCGGAAACTGCCTCGTCAGAAGACTCGTCCTTGCTTTCGGCAGCGGATTCAGCCTTGCTTTCCTCAGCCTTGCTGCCTGCGTCTGCTGTTGAGCTGCTGTTGCCGCAGCCTGCGCATCCGATCATGATGCTGAGTGCTGCGATCAGAGAGATTGCCTTTTTCACTTTAGTTCCTCCTTTTTGATTGCTTACGGGATGATGGTTATTTGCATCCGCCGGTCAGGTCAGCGGATCTGCACAGGGATCAAAGGGTAAACAGGACATTGTTCACGATGGATTCGAGCATTTCCTGTCTGCCGCTGGTGAGAGAATCAACGACCTCGCCCTTGCTAAGCGCATAGTCGCTGAGTGCCTTGAGATCGGTCTTGCCTGCGATGATATCCGCACCGATACCGGATTTCCACGAAGCGTAGCGGTCAGCGACGAACTTGTCAAGTCTGCCGTCCGCGATGAGCTTTCTTGCTGCGAGGAAGCCGAGTGCGAATGCATCCATGCCCGCGATGTAGGAGAGGAAGATATCGTCCTTCTCGAAGCTGCCGCGGCGTGCCTTTGCATCGAAGTTGAGACCGCCGTTGGTGAAGCCGCCGGCCTTCAGGACTTCGAGCATACAGAGCGTGGTGTCATAGACATTTGTCGGGAACTGGTCAGTATCCCAGCCGAGAAGCGCATCGCCCTGATTCGCGTCGATGGAACCGAAGAATCCGTTAGTGCGCGCAACATTCAGCTCATGCTGGAAGGTATGCATGGCAAGCGTTGCGTGGTTCGCTTCGATATTGAGACGGAAATCCTTCTCCAGACCGTACTTGCGCAGGAAGCCGAGAACGGTCGCGGAATCGAAATCATACTGATGCTTGGTCGGCTCCTTCGGCTTCGGCTCAATGTAGAAATCGCCGGTGAAGCCGATGCTTCTGCCGTAATCGACAGCCATATGCATCAGTCGTGCCATGTTGTCAAGCTCCAGTCCCATATCGGTATTGAGCAGCGTCTCATAGCCCTCTCTGCCGCCCCAGAAGACATAGCCGGTGCCGCCGAGCTTAACAGTCGCATCAATGGCCTTCTTGATCTGTGCCGCTGCGAATGCGAACACATCTGCGGAGGGAGAGGTGCCTGCGCCATGCATATAGCGCGGATGATCGAAGCACTTTGCGGTGCCCCAGAGCAGCTTCTTGCCGGTGGCCTTCT
>CAMOOV010000138.1 GCA_946621745.1 uncultured Ruminococcus sp. | reverse complement strand
CCAGAGATACTGGGGCGAGCCGATCCCGCTGGTACACTGCCCGCAGTGCGGCATCGTTGCGGTGCCGTATGAGGAGCTGCCGCTGAGACTGCCGCCGGTCGAGAATTTCGAGCCGGGCACAGACGGCGAATCCCCGCTGGCAAAGCTCGATTCCTTCGTCAACTGCAAATGCCCGAAGTGCGGCGGCGCTGCAAAGCGTGAGACCGATACCATGCCGCAGTGGGCGGGCTCCTCGTGGTATTTCCTGCGCTACTGCGATCCGACGAATGACAAGTGCCTCGCGGATATGGAAGCGCTGAAATACTGGATGCCGGTCGATTGGTACAACGGCGGCATGGAGCACGTTACGCGCCACATGATCTATTCGCGCTTCTGGCACAAGTTCCTCTATGATATCGGTGTCGTGCCGACGCCGGAGCCCTATGCCAAGCGTACCGCGCAGGGTCTGATCCTCGGCGCGGACGGCGAGAAGATGTCCAAATCCCGCGGCAATGTCGTGGATCCGAATGATGTCGTCGATCAGTACGGCGCAGATGTCCTGCGTCTCTATGTGCTGTTCATGGGCGACTATGAGAAGGCGGCACCGTGGAGTGAGGACAGCGTCAAGGGCTGCAAGCGCTTCCTCGACCGCATCTGGGCGCTTCAGGATCTCGTCACGGACGGCGACGGCTACAGCGAGAAGCTGATGTCCGCGATGCACAAGACGATCCGCAAGGTCTCTGACGATATCGAGACGCTGAAATTCAATACGGCGATCGCTGCGATGATGACGCTCGTGAACCAGATCTACAATGCGGGCAGCATCACGAAGGGCGAGTACCGCACGCTGCTGATCCTGCTGAATCCGTTTGCTCCGCATATGACGGAGGAGCTGTTCGAGCTGATGGGCTTCGGCATCCTGAATGAGCAGGCGTGGGTGAGCTATGATCCGGCACTTTGCGTGGATGCGGAGGTTGAGATCGTTGCGCAGGTCTGCGGCAAGATCAAGGCCAAGCTGATGATTCCGCAGGGCGCTGACGAGGAGACTGTCATCGCGCTCGCAATGGAAAATGAGAAGATGCAGGAAGCTCTTGCAGGAAAAACGATCCGTAAGCGCATTTATGTACAAAATAAGCTGGTGAATTTTGTAGCAAATTAACGAAAACAAAGTGGAACCAGACTCTCACTTCAAATAAGGCTTGACAAATCGTATAAACTGTGGTACAATATACTTGCTTTTAATTTATGCTTATAAAGAACATTTTACAAAAAAATGTCTCTTTATATATAGCCTCTGTCGTAGGACAAAGGGAGGGAAAAATTCGTGGCAGAAGTACGCGTTGGTAAGAACGAGTCCTTGGACACCGCTTTGAAGCGTTTCAAGCGTTCCTGCGCAAAAGACGGCGTTATCGCTGAAGTTCGCAAGCGCGAGCATTACGAGAAGCCTTCCGTCAAGCGCAAGAAGAAGTCGGAAGCAGCTCGCAAGCGCAAGTTCTGATCTCGTCGGGGAATCGTTCGCAGTGCAGAATTTGTGCTGCCGATACTGCGCGGTTTAGGCGCGGGAATCCGTTTGTCCGATAGGAACATATACGGAATCTGACGAAAAAGTGCAGCACCGCAAACGCGGTGCTGTATTTTTGTGTGTATAAAATGCACCCCCGAAAATTCCGGAGGTGCTTATTTTTATCAGCTGCGGGTGAGCGCGTCGATCACGAACAATACTGTCATTGCAGAAAAGCCGATGCCCGCCGCGATCAGAAACCAGAATTGCCATTTCTTTTTGCGATCCTCATAGAGATAGACCGCCGTCGGACGCGCCGTGCCGTTATGCGGCTGCATCTGCGCACTTTGCAGCAGATTGCTGCTGTACTGCGCCGCAGACTGCCCGCCGACGAATTCCTCATCACCGACTGCACCGACCGGCACATAGAATGTGATATCGTGCTGCTTTGCATATTTCTTCGCCTTGGTATTGTCCGTGCGGATTTTGTAATGCCGCCCGCCGGCTTCGGCGATGATCTCATAATATTTCCAGCCCTCCTGTCCGCGCCAGCCGCGGTAGGTCTGGAAGGATACGACCTCGCCGTGCAGACATTCAGCATCGGCCTGCTGGCTGATCAGCCGCTTATAATAGTATGCGCCCACAAAACAGGCCGCTGCCAGAATCAACAGAATCAGCATATCAACCTCCGTCAGATCAGTCCGAGCTCACGCTTCCATGCGAGGATTCGCAGAACCGAATCATCGACCTGCTGGATTTTGAGCTTATATGTCTCGATTGCCTCTGTGATTGCCTCGACAGCGCCGTCAAAATCCGAATAGCAGATCATGTCATTTCCGGCGATGATCGCAGTCGCAGCGGGATTCTTCTGATGCGTAAAGGATGAGATCGCGCCCATGCCGAGATCATCGGAGATGATGACACCGCGGAACAGAAGCTCCTCACGCAGGATTTTGTGAACATCAGGTGAGAGGGACGCGGGGCGGTCGGGATCCATGCACTCCACGATATTGTGCGAGACCATGACCGAATCGGCCCCCTCCTCGACACCGGCCTTGAACGGCAGGAAATCGTTCTTTTCGAACATATCCAGCTCTCGCTTATCCCACGCCATGCCGTAATGCGTATCGCTGCTGCCGCCGTAGCCGGGGAAATGCTTGAGGCATGAGCCGAGATGCTCCTCGTTCATCACGCCGATGACCGTGCGGATATACTCCGCCGTTTCCTTTGCATCGGTGCTGTAGCTGCGCGGATAGATGAAGTTGCCCTCCGCCTCCGGCACATCGCAGACCGGCGCGAGATTGACATTGATGCCGAGATCCAGCAGGAACTTTGCTTTCTCCTTTGTGTCATTTTCGATGCGCTTCAGCCCGCCCTGCTCATTGAGCGCACGCGGCGATTCAAAGGGCGTTTCGCGGAGATTGCCGTTCAGACTGACGCGGTTGACCGTGCCGCCCTCCTCATCCACGGAGATCAGCAGCGGGATATTCGCGCCGGACTGGAAGCTTTCAGTCATCGTGCGAACCTCATCGGCAGTCTTCCACTGGAACGGCGGAGCGAACAGGCAGAGCCCGCCTGCACCCTGCTCCGCGGCATATTTCGCAGAGAATTCATCCGAGCAGCTCACGAGAAGCAGCTGTCCGATCCGTTCCCGGAGCGTCATGGATGCGACCATTTCACGGAGATCTTCGTCGGCGTCCGGCGTATAGACATCGGTGGTCGTGGTGGTCTCCGTTGTCGTTTCAGGCGTCGTTGTGCCGGTCGCATCCGGCGGCAGCTCAACGACGCGGTCTTCAAACATCGGCTCGATCGGCCGCCAGAGTCCGCAGCCGCAGAGCAGCGCCATGACCGCTGCCGGTATCATGAGCGCTGCATATTTTAATTTCCTTATCATATTTCATGACTCTTTCGTTCAGAGGATCAGTTTTTGAGAGACTGCATCGGCGCAGGGATCCGGCCGCCGCGTGCGATGAATTTATCCGCGCTCTCACGCCGCACCGGCATGACAGGGCCGACACCGAACAGGCCGCCGAAATCGAGCTGCTCGCCTTCCTTTTTGCCGATTGCCGGAATGACGCGGACAGCGGTCGTTTTGCTGTTGACCATGCCGATCGCGGCTTCATCCGCAATGATCGCGGAGATCGTCGAGGCAGGCGTATCGCCCGGCAGAACGATCATATCCAGACCGACCGAGCAGACTGCCGTCATCGCTTCGAGCTTTTCGATTGACAGAACACCGGCATTTGCCGCGTCGATCATGCCCGCATCCTCGGAAACGGGGATGAATGCGCCGGAAAGTCCGCCGACGCTGGAGGATGCCATGACACCGCCCTTCTTCACGGCATCATTGAGCAGCGCGAGCGCCGCCGTCGTGCCGTGCATACCGCAGACGGAGAGTCCCATGCCTTCGAGAATATGTGCAACGGAGTCGCCGACCGCCGGTGTCGGTGCGAGCGAGAGATCCACGATCCCGAACGGAACGCCGAGCATCTGTGAAGCTCGCGTACCGACGAGCTGTCCCATGCGGGTGATCTTGAATGCGGTGCGCTTGATGATATTGGCAAGCTCATCAATGGATGCATCGGGATATTTTTCGATTGCTGCGCGGACAACGCCGGGGCCGGAAACGCCGACATGAACCTCGCAGTCCGGTTCGCCGACACCGTGGAATGCGCCCGCCATGAACGGATTATCCTCCGGCGCATTGCAGAGCACAACGAGCTTTGCCGGGCCGAAGCACTGCTGATCTGCGGTCAGCTCGGCAGATTCGCGGATGATCTCGCCCATGAGCTTGACGGCATCCATATTGATGCCTGCTTTGGTCGAGCCGACATTGACAGAGGCGCAGAGATTCTGCGTTTCGGCGAGTGCCTGCGGGATCGCACGGATCAGTGCTTCATCGCCTGCGGAAAAGCCCTTGTGAACGAGTGCGGAAAAGCCGCCGATGAAGTTGACGCCGGTCGCTTCGGCTGCACGCTGGAGCGTCCGCGCAAGCAGAACCGGATCACCGCCGCGTGTCGAGGAAACGAGCATTGCTGCGGGTGTGATCGAGATGCGCTTGTTGATGATCGGGATGCCGTATTCGGTCTCGATCTGCCGGCCGGTCTCAACGAGCTTTTCGGCGCGGCGGGTGATTTTTTCGTAGACGCGGTCACAGACGGTCTGCATATCTTCCGCGCAGCAGTCCAGCAGCGAGATGCCCATTGTGATCGTGCGGATATCAAGGCATTCGTCCTGGATCATGCGTATGGTTTCGAGAATATCAGAGGTATTGAGCATATTGTTCCTCCCAGATCAGATGCGGTGCATGGAGTTGAAGATATCTTCGTGCATAATGTGAATCGAGAGCCCCAGCTCCTTGCCGAGCGCGGTGAGCGCATCGGAGAGCTCGGAGAATTCGCAGCTCAGGCTCCGGATATCGACGAGCATGAACATGGCAAAGAGATCCTGAAGTACGCTCTGCGTGACCTCCAGCACATTTGCATTGCGCGATGCACAGATGCCGCTGACTTTATGCAGAATACCGACAGTATCATGGCCGATGACAGTGATAACAGCTTTCATGTGATAAAACTCCTTTCAAAAACACAGATACTATATTATAACACAATTCCCCGCAAAATGCAAGTCATGCCGCAGAGCTGATGACTGTTTTGCCGGGAAGGAAAAAGAAGCTATTTGGCATAATGCTGAATACCGCATATTTGCAATCCGCTTCATTGTGCAGTTTTGCAAAAATGTCACGATCAACAGGATGTGCAGATGACTTTTTTTGCCAAGTGTGTTATACTAGGGCGTGTTGACACTAAAATAATATGCGGATTTTTGAGATGATTTTGTTCCGTTCAAGGCAAAAATCCGCAGGCGGGATGTCATACGCATGAGATCGACGCGGATACGCTTTCAGGAATTGATTTGCCTGCTCAAAATGAAAGTTTCCCGCATAAAAGCCTTTCCGAACGAACGGAATCATATTCGCCGCGACGGCATTTTTGTCTGTACAAATACAGATTTCGCCGCCGTTTGCAGAATCATTATACGGGAAAAGTGACGAAAACTGCGCATAAGAATTAGGTAATCCTCACAAACCAGACCGGAAATATTTGTTTGGCATTGACAAAAGAAATTCTTCGTGCTATAATATAAAATAACAGAAGAGCGCCTATATCTTGGTTTTTCGCATCTGATTGCCGGCTGCGATTGGAAAAAATCCGGAGGCGGGCGCTGTTTATTCCTGAAAGCCGCTCAGACTGCCGGAGGTTCCGCCGTTCGGAAATGCAGCGGATGGATGGGAATACTGCAAGAGACTTTGTTAATTTTTAAGAGGAAGAAATCGCCTGTTGTCTGCATATTCGGGAACAAATAATCTGAGTATGCAGACGGCAGTCTTTTGATGCAGCAGACTTTTGTCCGTTGTTGGCTGACGGATGCGATTTTTGCCGGCAGCGGCAGGATTGGTCTGCGAATGAAATGATATGATCAACATCTCAGAGGGCGATGAACGCTTTTTCTGAGTGATAAAAGGAGAAATCAGCATTGAGTGAGTTTGTAAAAAGGTCAATTCCGTTTAGCCCGCCGGATATTACCGAGGCTGAAATTCGGGAAGTGAGTGAGGCACTTCGTTCCGGCTGGATTACGACAGGCCCCCGGACAAAGCAGCTGGAAAGCGAAATTGCCAAGTTCATCGGAGTGAACCGTGCAGTATGTCTGAATTCACAGACCGCCTGCGCGGAAATGGCGCTGCGCCTTCTCGGAATCGGTGAAGGCGATGAGGTCATTGTGCCGGCATATACCTATACCGCATCCGCTTCTGTCGTATGCCATGTCGGTGCAAAGCTCGTGCTTGTGGATGTGCAAAAAGATAATCTGGAAATGGATTATGATGCGCTGGAAGCGGCGATTACCGAAAAAACCAAGGCTGTCATCCCGGTTGATCTGGCAGGTATTCCGTGCGATTATGACCGCATTTTTGCGATTGTGGAATCCAAAAAGGCACTGTTTCATCCTGCGAATGATCTTCAGAAAGCCATCGGCAGAATTGCTGTTTGTGCGGATACAGCTCATGCATTCGGTGCAAGCCGGAAGGGACGCATGGCCGGCGCGATTGCAGATTTCTCCTCGTTTTCTTTCCATGCCGTAAAGAATTTTACAACTGCTGAGGGCGGCGCTCTGACATGGCGCACGATCGACGGCGTTGACGATGCAGAGCTCTATCGTCAGCTCCAGTTCCTGAGCCTGCACGGTCAGAGCAAGGATGCTCTGGCCAAGACACAGATCGGTGCATGGGAATATGATATTGTCGGCACATGGTATAAGTGCAATATGACAGATGTAGCCGCAGCGATGGGACTTGCACAGATGAAACGGTATCCTGCCATGCTGGCAAAACGCAGGGAGTTCATCGAGCGCTATGATGCGGCACTGAAACCGCTCGGCGTCGGAACACTGGCGCACTATACTGATGAGCATATTTCTTCCGGTCACCTCTATCTCACAAGAATTCCGGGGATCACGCCGGATCAGCGCTCAGAGATTATCTTTAATATGGCAGAGCTGGGTGTGTCCTGCAATGTTCACTATAAACCGCTGCCGATGCACACTGCTTATAAGAAGCTCGGTTTTGACATCAAGGATTACCCGAATGCTTATGCACAGTTTGCAAATGAGGTCACGCTTCCCTTGCATACCTGCCTGAAGGATGAAGATGTGGATTATGTGGCAGAGTGCTTCCGCAAGTGTATTGCCGAGATTTGATAACAAAGGGGAAAATTGCATATGTATGAAAAGTTGTTCAAACGGCTCCTGGACATCATCGTGAGTCTGGTGTTCCTGCCGTTTGTGATAATTGCCATAGTGATTATTTCTCCGATTATTATGATTGACGATCCGGGTTCTCCGTTCTATAATGCACCGCGGCTTGGCAAAAACGGAAAGTTCTTTAAGATGTTCAAATTCCGGAGTATGAAGGTGAATTCACCGGATATCCGCAATAGTGACGGTTCTACCTATAACGGTGAAAACGATTCCCGCATGACGAGAGTCGGAAAATTTCTCCGCAAAAGCAGCATAGATGAGATCCCGCAATTTTTGAATGTGCTGATCGGAGATATGAGTTTGATCGGGCCGCGTGCGCACCTGACCACCAATTACCCGGGCATTGAAAATCTGCCTCCGGAAAAGCAGAAGCGGCTTCGTGTGCGTCCGGGTATCACCGGCTATAATCAGGCGTATTTCCGCAATACTGTCAGTGCTGAGCAAAAGGTGAAAAATGACTGCTAC
>CAMOOV010000137.1 GCA_946621745.1 uncultured Ruminococcus sp. | reverse complement strand
GTACATTTTCGACCGTTGCGGTCATGGCATCGGTCGTATTGACCGCACGGATGATGACTGGATAAGCAAAGGTGCGCTTGCCGTCTTTGACACCGACAGAGCGGAAATCCGGAACCGCCGTGAAATACTGCCAGACCTTGCCCTCAAGACCGTTCTTCGCGAATTCCTCACGCAGGATCGCATCGCTCTCGCGAACCGCCTCCAGACGGTCGCGGGTGATCGCGCCGAGGCAGCGAACGCCGAGTCCCGGCCCCGGAAACGGCTGACGGTAGACCATGTTATCCGGCAGACCGAGCGCCTTGCCGACTACGCGGACTTCATCCTTGAACAGCAGCTTGATCGGCTCAACCAACTCAAACTTCATATCCTCCGGCAGACCGCCGACATTGTGATGTGCCTTGACGCCGTCGCTTTCAAGGATATCCGGATAGATCGTACCCTGTGCAAGGAACTCAATGCCATCGAGCTTACGCGCTTCCTCCTCGAAGACGCGGATGAACTCCTCGCCGATGATCTTGCGCTTTTTCTCCGGCTCTGCAACGCCTGCGAGCTTATCGAGGAAGCGGTCAACTGCATCCACATAGATGAGATTCGCATTCATCTGATTGCGGAAGACTTCGATGACCTGCTCCGGCTCGCCCTTGCGCAGCAGTCCGTGATTGACATGCACACAGACGAGCTGCTGGCCGATCGCCTTGATGAGCAGAGCAGCGACGACGGAGCTGTCCACGCCGCCGGAGAGCGCGAGCAGCACTTTCTTATCACCGATTTGCGCTCGGAGCGCTTCGGTCTGCTCTGCGATAAACGCATTGGCGAGGGCTTCATTGGTGATGCGTGTCATGGTTTCTGGTCTGACATTGGAACTCATAAACATCCTCCTGATTCTCATAGCCTGTTGGATTCAGCCGCAGCGGATCGGCGGCTGTATTTATTATAGCATATTATGAAAAAAAGTGCAATGGAATACCCAAAATAAAATGAACAGTTTCGCGGCATGATCTCATATCGGAGCCGTGCGGTGCCGGCTGCCATTTCCTATAGTTCTCCGGAAGCGGATGGAAGCAGAATAAGATGAAAGCCAGACCATATAATAGCTGCGAACAGCAGCGTAACAGCGACGAAACTGGTATGCTCCGCGATACCATGCCGTAGGAAAACGGTGGTCGGCCCTGCCGACCGGTCAGAATTTTCTGCGCTTCAGAAGTATGATGCCCGTGATGACCGTCAGGACAGCCGTGATCAGAACCGCATAGACCCAGCTGCTCCGGAACGGAAGCGTGTCGGTATTGATGCCGTAAAACGCGAACATGATGTTCGGGATCTCGATGATAACAGTGATAATGGTCAGGCGCCACATGACGGAGTTCTGGTTGTTCGCGATGACATAGGAGAAGGCGTCCATCATCGCGGAGATAACGCCGCTGTAGATCGTCGCCATCTCGACCGCCTGCCGGAATTCGATCCCGACATCGTCCATGAGATCCTCGTCCTCCGCGTAGAGCTTGAGCGCCCTGCCGCGCTGGATTTTCTCGATCGTCACGAGATTCGCTTTCAGCGAGGTGGTAAAGTAAACGAGCGATTTTTCCAGTCCCATGAGCTGAACGATCTCCTGATTCTTCATCGCGCCGCTGAGCTTCTGCTCCATCGAATAGGATATCTTGTCGATCTGCTTGAGGTAATAGACAAAGCCTGCGGAGATCTGCATGAGTACCTGCAAAATGAATCGTGTCCGGAACTGCGTCTGGATATTGGAGATGCGGCCGTCGGCCATTGCGCCCAGAACCTGATTGCGCCGGAGCGAAATGGTAAAGACATAATCCTCGGTTTTGATGATGCCGAGCGGAACGGTATAGAACTGGAAGGTCTCGCTTTTCTCCAGCTTCTCCGCGACCGCAGTATCGACGATGATGAGCGTCTGGCCGTCCTCCCGCTCAATACGCGAGGATTCCTCCTCATCGAGACAGGAGCGGACAAAGCCGGTATCCAGCCCGAATTCCTCTGTCAGGATCTGTATTTCGTCCTGTGTCGGCTCATAGACGGAGATCCAGCAGCCCGGCTCGGCAGTTTCGGTCTGCTTCAGCTTTCCGTCTACGGATTTATAAATGTGCATCATAGGCGTTCGCCTCCCGTTTATCATAGATTTGTTACAACTGACGGGAAAAGTTGCAATTAAATGACATTGCGTTCTCAATCCGGGTGCAATCCTGTGACAGATTGCATTTTGCTGTTGATTTTTCCGCCGGCATCGTGTATACTTGCATCAAGGGAAACGAAACCGGCGCAGCGGGTCAGGCGCAGCAAAGGGATCGTGGATCTTGTGGAAATGTGTTTCAAACGAATGTATCTCCAATCCATTGTTGCAACCTTCAAGAATTTGGCTCTGCCGCACCCATAGGCAGGGCCGCTTTTTTTATTATCCCATTCAGAATTTATGTGTCTGAAATAAACCGGAGTTTGCCGATGCGGATGGGGCTGTGCTGAGGGCTCTGCCCTCAGACTCCCGCTCAAGGGACATTGTCCCTTGAGAATCCCATTTCTGCTCCGCGTCAGCCCCGATGGGGCTGACGCGGAGCAGCAGCGGGGTTCCTAGGGGATAGTATCCCCTAGGCAGGGGCTTGGGGGCAGCGTCCCCAATATAATCCATACTGCATCAACATACTACAGTTTGCTCCGGGTACACAAATCCTAATTGAGAATTTATATTAAGCAAAGAAGCTGCGGATCGTTTCGGCTGTTGCTTTGGCTGTTCCCTGAATCATTTCCTCAGAGCCGCCGCCCTTGCCGCCGACTGCCGCATTGAACTCCTTTGCCCATGCGCGCAGCTTCACCGTTCTGCTGCCGATGATATAACGGTAACCGTCTGCATCATTGCCCTGAAACGCCGCACAGACGCCCCCTGCCAGCTCGACACCGGCATTGACAAGTGCGCGCAGGCTGTTGTTATCCAGCATATCTTCAAAGATCACGAGGTCGCCGTCTGTCTTTTGCAGCGCGGCGATTTTCATATCTAGCAGCGCATGGCGCAGCTTTGCAGTCTCCTCACGCTCGGCCTGCCCCTGCTTCATCAGCCGCTCAACGGCATCCGCCGCCTCCAGCTGCTTGCAGGAGAGCAGATTTGAAATGCGCACTGTCTGCGTCAGGCGCTTGTGATAATCGGCAATCGCATCCAGACCGCAGAGCATCCGGATCCGGACGCCGCCCTTCCAGTTTTCGCAGGAGAGAATCTTGATGCCGCCGACCGCGCCGGTCGTACTGACATGCGGTGCGCAGCAGGCGCAGACATCCCAGCCCTCAATCGTCACGATGCGAATATTCTCAGTCAGGTCGAGCTTGGAGCGGTAGTCCATCGCCGCGCATTCCTCCGGCGACGGATAAGAGACCGTGACCGGCACATTCAGCCCGACGACACGGTTCGCAATATACTCCACAAATTCCAGCTCCGCCGCAGTCAGCACACCGCTGAAATCAACGGTCACACCGTCCGTGCCGAGATGAAAGCCCACATTGTCATAGCCGAACTGCGTATGCACGATGCCGGAGATCAGATGCTCGCCGGTATGGTTCTGCATCTTGCGCAGGCGCTCCTCCCAGTTCAGCTCACCGGCAACCTCTGCACCGGCCGGCAGCGGCACATCCGTCATATGGACGATCTCGCCGCCGATTTCCTGCACATCGGACACGACTGCATTGCCGAGATTGCCGCGGTCGGCAGTCTGACCGCCGCCCTCCGGAAAGAATGCGGTGCGGTCAAGGATCACGCCGTATGCTGCGCCGTCGCTGCGCTTCTTGGCATCCGCCAGCGGCTCACAGGACAGTACCTTTGCGGTAAAGCTGCGCAGATAGGCGTCATTTTCATATAGCTTTTCTGTCTGCATGATTATGCTCTCCTTTTGTAGGATTTGGCTGCGCCGGATTGCTTCACGGCAATGCCGGAATATCCGGTTTTGCTTTTATTTATAGTATATCACAATTTCGCCGCTCCGTCAATCCCAATGTGAAACTTGTGTGAAATATTATATAATCCTCTTGACAAGTTCTATAATCTGAGTATAATGTTATTAGACGATAGGAAAGGGGTGCAGAGGATGAAAAAGGCAGTGTACAGTCTGGTGCTGTCTGAGGATGTCGTCGATGCGGTTGACAGGATGGCCTATGCCCGCGGCACGAGCCGCTCCAATCTCATCAATCAGATCCTCGCCGAAGCGGTCGGCTATGTTACGCCCGAACGCAGAATGGCGGAGATCCTTGATACGCTCGCACAGCAGATGACCGGACTCTATCAGCTTCAGGAGCAGGCGACGGACGGGATGCTGACGATCCGCAGTCCGCTGCGCTACCGCTATAAACCGACGATCCGCTACCGCGTGGAGCTTTACCGTCAGCCGGAGCAGGCGCTCGGCGTGCTGCACGCATCGTTCCGCACACAGAGCAGAGCGCTGATCGAGGATGCGGAGCGGTTCTTCCGGATATGGGCGGAATGTGAATGTGCCGCCGGACAGTGTGCGCCGGAGGATTACAAGATCGCGGACGGCTGCTGGGACAGGCGCTTCCGGATCCGCGCCGGAACGGACACCGCATCCGACAAGCTCGGCGCGGCGATCGGGCAGTATATCAAACGCGTGGATGCGGCACTGAAAGCGTATTTTGCGGCATTGCCCGACCGCGATGCGGCAAAGTCCGCCGCGGAGCACTGCTATCAGAGCGGCTAGTCTCCGGCAGCACCGCAGGACAACCAAAAACCACAAGCATGAACATTCCATGTAAGGAGGCATTCTCATGAACGCGAATAAAATGACACAGAAATCCATTGAAGCCGTGCAGAATGCACAGTCGCTCTGCTCCGGCTATCAGAACAACGCGATCGAGCCGGTGCATATCCTCACCGCACTGCTCCAGCAGGCGGACGGCCTGATCCCGCAGCTCATGCAGCGCATCGGCATCGACGCCGACGCCTTTGCAAAGGCCGCCGAAAAGGAGGTCGCTGCACTCCCCCATGTGACCGGCTCCGGCAGACAGGCCGGCACGGTCTATGTCTCCAATGCGGCGGAGCAGGTCATCACGCAGGCCGAGCAGACCGCAAAGCAGATGCAGGATGAATATGTCTCGGTCGAGCATCTGTTCCTCGCGCTGCTGCGTTCGCAGGAGTATAATGTCAAGAAGCTGTTCCAGCAGTTTTCGGTCAATGAGCCGAAGGTGCTGAATGCGCTCAAAGAGATCCGCGGCAATGCGCGTGTCACAAACGAAACGCCCGAAGCGACCTATGATGTCCTGAAAAAATACGGTCAGGATCTGACCGAGCGCGCCAAGAAGCATCAGCTTGATCCGGTCATCGGCAGAGATGCGGAGATCCGCAATGTCATCCGCATCCTTTCCCGCAAGACGAAAAACAACCCGGTGCTGATCGGTGAACCGGGCGTCGGCAAGACCGCAATCGCAGAAGGTCTTGCACAGCGGATCGCCCGCGGCGATGTGCCGGAATCCCTGCGCGACCGCACGATCTTCTCGCTCGACCTCGGCGCACTGGTCGCCGGTGCAAAGTACCGCGGCGAATTCGAGGAGCGTCTCAAGGCTGTTTTGCAGGAGGTCAAGAAATCCGAGGGACGGATCCTGCTGTTCATTGATGAGCTGCATACGATCGTCGGCGCGGGCAAGACCGACGGCGCAATGGATGCGGGCAATCTGCTGAAGCCGATGCTCGCACGCGGCGAGCTGCACTGCATCGGCGCAACAACGCTTGACGAATACCGCAAATATATCGAAAAGGATGCCGCACTGGAACGCCGCTTCCAGCCGGTACAGGTCGGTGAGCCGACCGTCGAGGATACCATCTCCATCCTCAGAGGTCTGAAGGAGCGCTACGAGGTCTATCACGGCGTCAAGATTCACGATACGGCGCTGATCGCGGCTGCGACACTCTCGAACCGCTATATCTCCGACCGTTTCCTGCCGGATAAGGCGATCGACCTCGTGGACGAAGCCTGTGCAATGATCCGCACGGAAATGGATTCCATGCCGACCGAAATGGACGAGATCGCCAGAAAGATCATGCAGCTGGAGATCGAAGAAGCCGCACTGAAAAAGGAGACCGATTCCGTCTCGGCGGCGCATCTGGCCGATCTGCAAAAGGAGCTGGCCGATCAGCGCGACCGCTTTGCGCAGATGAAGGCGCAGTGGGAGAACGAAAAGGGCGGCATCAGCCGCGTGCAGGATCTCCGTGCGCAGATGGAACAGCTCAAAGCCGAGATCGAGAACGCCGAGCGGCAGTATGATCTCAATAAGGCCGCCGAGCTGAAATACGGCAAGCTGCCGGAGCTGCAAAAGCAGCTGGATGCCGCGGAGAATTCCGCGCAGACCGGCTCCGATGCCCGCCTGCTGCGCGATGCCGTCACAGAGGACGAGATCGCGCGGATCGTCGCCCGCTGGACGGGAATCCCTGTGACAAAGCTCATGGAGGGCGACCGCGAAAAGCTGCTGCATCTCGATGATACGCTGCATCGCCGCGTGATCGGTCAGGATGAAGCGGTCGAAAAGGTCAGTGAAGCGATCCTGCGCTCGCGTGCGGGCATTCAGGATCCGAACCGTCCGATCGGCTCCTTCCTGTTCCTCGGCCCGACCGGTGTCGGCAAGACCGAGCTTGCAAAGACACTTGCAGAAGCGCTGTTCGATGACGAGCGCAATCTCATCCGCATTGATATGTCCGAATATATGGAGAAATTCAGCGTCAGCCGTCTGATCGGAGCGCCTCCCGGATATGTCGGCTATGAGGAGGGCGGCCAGCTGACGGAAGCCGTCCGCAGAAAGCCCTACAGCGTAATTCTGCTCGACGAGATCGAAAAAGCGCATCCGGATGTGTTCAATCTGCTGCTTCAGGTGCTGGACGACGGACGGATCACCGATTCGCAGGGCAGGACCGTTGATTTCAAGAATACCATTCTCATCCTGACCTCGAATCTCGGCGCGGATGCGCTGCTCGAAGGCATCCAGCCCGACGGTACGATCTCCGAGGCAGCGAAGAAACAGACCGATGCACTGCTGCATCAGCGGTTCCGTCCGGAATTCCTCAACCGTCTGGACGAGATCATTCTCTATAAGCCGCTGACCAAGCAGGAGATCGGCGGGATCGTCGATCTGCTCATTGCAAATCTGCAAAAGCGGCTCGCGGATCAGCAGCTGAATGTTACGCTGACCGCTGCCGCAAAGGATGCCGTCATCGAACAGGGCTATGATCCGAATTTCGGTGCGCGTCCGCTCAAGCGGCTGATTCAGCGGAAGATCGAAACGCTGCTCGCGAAGAAGCTGCTCAGCAGCCCGCTCCCGCAGGGCAGCACCGTGACGGTCGATTTCCGTGACGGCGCATTCGTCTGCGAATAATCCTCTCGTTAATAGATGCCCCTGAGCGCATTGAAACGCTCAGGGGCATCGTGTTTTATACAGGTGTATCATTGCTGCTGACCGGAACCGCATCTCTGTCCTGCGTTGCCCAGACAATCAGCTGCGCAGCGAATTTCGGCGTGACCGGATCCGGAACAGGAAACGGCAGGAGATATCGGTTCCAGCGGCCGTTCGCCGGGCGATTCTGAAATACCCTGCCCTTGCTGATGACATAGTCCGTTCCGGTGCGGAGCGGACACGAAAGGATCAGCGCCTTGTCATCCGATACGATGTGCAGAATATGGTACGGTGAATCATCGTCCAATGCAGCATACCAAACATATATCTGTCCGCCGACAACGATCCGGCGTCTTCCTTTGGTGCGAATGCTCATCGTATTTCACCTCTCCGGGCAGGGCGTTTAGGCAATACCGCACAGAGCTGGCGGTGCAGGATACTTACGGTCAAATATATTTG
>CAMOOV010000136.1 GCA_946621745.1 uncultured Ruminococcus sp. | reverse complement strand
CACCGTGCGCAATCAGACGACCATGCTGCTGGAGGATGTGATCTTCAATCTCACGCGCCAGATCACCGTCGTGCTGGAATATCTTCCGGAAATGAAGGAAGCAGGCTATGATGCAAGGCTTGCCCGCGCACAGGAGTTGACGCTCGCATTTATAGAGAAAATCCCGGAGATCCGAAGCTATGTTGAGACCGATGTGCAGGCGGCATTCGACGGAGATCCCGCCGCCTATAATAAGGATGAGATCATCTACTCCTATCCGGGCCTTTTTGCAATCCTCGTCAGCCGGCTTGCACATCAGCTGCATCTGCTCGGTGTGCCGATTATCCCACGCATCATGACCGAATTCGCGCACAGCCAGACCGGTATCGACATTCACCCCGGCGCATCGCTCGGCCGGTATTTTTTCATCGACCACGGCACCGGCATCGTCATCGGTGAAACGACCGAGATCGGCGACAATGTTAAAGTTTATCAAGGGGTAACGCTCGGAGCGCTCTCAACCCGCGGCGGCCAGTCACTCAAATCCAAGAAGCGTCACCCGACGATATGTGACAATGTAACGATCTATTCCGGCGCGTCTATTCTCGGTGGTGAAACTGTCATCGGCAAAGGCGCTGTCATCGGCGCAAATGCGTTCATCACGCGCTCGATCCCGGAGGGTGCAAAGGTCAGCATCAAGAATCAGGAGCTGCATTACCGCTATGATTCAGGCTCAAAGCCCGCCTCAACCGATCTCGACAGCGACGACAGCTGGTATTATATTATTTAGTGATAAAGCGCACTGTGTCCGGCACGGTGCGCTTGCTGTTTTTTTCTGCTTCTCCCCCTTTGTCAGAAACAGTAGTTTTACGAAACATTTCCAAAGATGTGCTGACACAAATTATACCGTCAAAGCAATCAGCAGCCGGTTGATTTTTCAGCAGTTTTCTGGTATAATTCATATAGCGAACGCAACCAACGGTTGATTGATGCTATTACGCGGTTGAGCCGGTGCAAAAGCTGTTCGCTTGCACTCAACCGCGAACTGTGTTATAATCTAAGTCAGGAAGGACAAAACCGGATGAACGGTCTTGCAGGGGCGCTCCCTTCTGTCCCGGCACTCCACCGCCGGTTTCGGTGAAAGCTATGCAATTTACAACTGATTTCCATTCCAACCTTGTCGGCCGCCGCAAAGAGCTCGGTCTGACACAGGAGCAGCTCGCCCAGCGGTTGAATGTATCGCCGCAGGCTGTCTCCAAATGGGAAAGGAGCAGCTATCCGGATGCCGAGCTGCTCCCGCGGCTGGCTGCTGCGCTCAATATCTCACTGGACAGGCTGTACGGACTCGGCAGCGCTGACAGTGAAGCCGATCCGGTCGAGGCTGTGAGCCAGACGCTCCGGAGCCTTCCGCCGGAGCGGAGACCTGAGTTTGTCGCAAAACTCGGATATGCCGTGATATGCGCCTACAATCCCTCTACAGACGGCGTGACCGGCAGACTGCGCGGCAGCTACGAGCATGAGACCTTCGCAAAGCTCCATACAGATCATGAGATCGCGCTGGCGCGGCTCAACAGTGACCAGCGCTATTTCATGTATCTCGAAAAACCGGAGCATGGCATCGCGGATTATCTGCGTTCGGATGAGCGGATCGTACTGCTGCTTCGGACGCTCGCAGATACCGACGCAATCCGGATCGTGAAGTATATGGCCGGCAACTGCCGCAATATGCTGTTCATGTCCGAAAAGCTCGCTGAGCGGCTTGACATTCCGCTCGAAAAGGTGCAGCGCATCATGGATCGGCTCGACCGCTTCGGTCTGGTATGGCGGATGTCCGGTGACTTCGGCACCGAGACGGATGCGGCGATCCTTTACGGCTACACCCACAATCCCGCTGTCGCAATGATGCTGGTGCTGGCGCAGTCCGCCTGCAACTATCTGCGCTTCAGCGATCCGGAGGTCTCGCTGTTCAACTACGGCACAATGCAGGATCGTTCCTCCGGCGATCCGAAACGGATTCCGCAGGTCTCCACATGGGATGAAGACCGTGCGGTTATGCAATCTGACTATGATAAAAAGGGGTAATCTTATGAAAAAAACGCTCGCATTTCTGACCGCCCTGATGCTGCTGCACAGCGCATCGGCTGTTACGGCAATGCCCGCCGCCGCCGCGGGATCCTATGACATGAACATCACGGTTGACCTCTCCGGCAGCGGCAAACAGATCAGCCCGCTGATCTACGGCATCAACGAATACGGTCATCAGGACGATCTGAAAAAGGTCACCGTTCATGCTGTGCGGCAGGGCGGAAACCGCATGACGGGCTATAACTGGGAAAACAACGCTTCCAATGCCGGCTCGGACTGGAAATACAGCTCCGACGACAATCTCTCCAAATCCGATGCGCCGGCGGACTGCGTACAGCAGCTCTCAAAGGAAGCTGAGAAATACGGCTTCGGCTATAAGCTGACGACTCTCCAGCTCGCGGGCTATGTTGCCGCCGACAAAAAGGGCACCGTCACCGAAGAGGAAACCGCACCGTCCCCCCGCTGGAACGAGGTGCAGATGGTTAAGGGCAGCGCATTCTCCGAGGAACCCGATCTCACCGACGGCAAGGTCTATATGGATGAATATGTGGATTATATCATCCGCAAGCTCGGCGATTCGCAGTCCGCGACCGGTATGCAGGGCTATTCGCTCGACAATGAGCCGGCGCTCTGGTCTGGTACGCACAGCCGCATCCATCCGAAGAAGGTCAGCATGAAGGAGCTGAGCGACAAATCCGCAGAGATCGCGGCTGCCGTCAAGAAGCTCGATCCGAAGGCGGAGATCTTCGGCCCGGCACTCTACGGCTACACCGCATACGATCATCTCGCAGATACCGATGACGACAACGAATGGGAAACGCTTCAGGCAGAAGGCGGCTATCACTGGTATCTCGATTACTATCTCGATTCGATGAAGAAGGCATCCGAAAAGGCCGGCATCCGGCTGCTCGATGTCCTCGATATCCATTATTATTCCGAATCCAGCCGCAAAGGTGCAGAGGACCGGCTCCAGTCCGTCAGAACGCTCTATGAAAAGGGCTTTGTCGAGAACAGCTGGATCGGTCAGTGGTGTCAGGTCAATGTGCCGATCCTGCCGACCGTTCAGGCTTCGATCGACAAGTATTATCCCGAAACCAAGCTCGGCATCACCGAATACAATTTCGGCGGCGAGGACGATCCCTCCGGCGCGATCGCGCAGGCGGAAGCACTCGGCTGCTATGCGGATGCGGGCGTGTATTTCGCATCGCTCTGGGGCGGCAGCGGCTATATCCTCTCCGGCATCAACCTCTACACGAACTACGACGGCAAGGGCGGCGCATTCGGTGAAACACTGATGCCCGCAAAGACCGAGGATGTCTCCAAGTCCAGCGCATATGCCGCTGTCAACGAGGATGCTTCAAAGGTCACGGTCATGGTCACGAACAAGAATATGACCGATGCCGAGCATACCGTCATCACGCTGGACGGCGCGAAGAAATCCTATAAGAAGGCGGCTGTTTATGCAATCACGCCGGAATCCTCCGAGATCAGACTGCTGGAGGTCGCAGATGTGACCGGCGGCAAGGTCGATGTGACACTCCCGGCCTATTCCGCATCCATGATCGTTGTCTCCGATGATGCGTCCGCATTCGACGGCGCACATCAGGAGGAAAAAACCGAAAAATCCGAGGTCTTTGATGATCCGATGAGCCTTGTCAACGACAAAGGCTATGTGGTCGTTCCGATTACCGATCCGGCGCATCTTAAGAAGATCGTCATGACCGGCGATGTTTCTTCGAGCGCGGGTTCTTCGTGGGGCAGCGCAGGCTGCGCGGTCTGCATCAATGCGGAGACTGCCGACGGTACGCCGTTCTGGACGAGCAAGGGCTACAGCATGAAGCTCGGCAGCGGTGCGACGGCGACCGTCGAGTTCGACGGCACACTCTCCAAGACCGATCCGGAGACCGAGGAAAAAGAGGATGTCATCGCACAGGTCGCGGACGGCAAGATCGAGCTCCAGCAGTGGTGGTCTGCATCCGAGAAGCAGGAAGCCGAGATCGAGGACGAAATCGCTGTGAAGTACACAAAGATCGAGGTCGTCTATGAGTACAGCGAAGGCGAGACGCCCGAACAGCCTGAAACAACAGGTACGCTTGGTGATGTCAATGAGGACGGGGAAGTCGATGTCGAGGATGTCGTGCTGCTTTCGCGGTTTCTCACCGAGGACGGGGATGCTGTCATCTCTGCGAAAGGCAAGCTGAATGCAGATGTCAATGCAAACGGCCAGCCGGATAACGATGATGCCGCCAAAATCCTGCAATACATTGCAAAGCTCATCAGCAAATACTGATCCGGTAACCGGCATTGCCGGATATGAGAGGGAAATATAGAATCAGCCGCGGCGCATCTGAATTACGGGCAGAAGCGCTGCGGCCGTTTTGTTGACAACCGGGCAGCGGCGTGATATAATGAATACAAAGGGGGCGATCGGATGGACTATGTCTATTACCACTTCAAAACGGCTGACATTCCGCAGACATGGAATACTGCGGAAATCGAAGCATTTTTGCAGGAATTTGCGTTCTTTTCAGAATACAAAAAGGACGGCGCATTTCAGTCGAAGAAACCGTTTCTGTGTGTGCATCTGATGAATGTCCGCAGCTATGACAGCTGGAACAGCGGCGACTATGATCCTGCGCATACAAATTATATTTCCGTTCTGACAAGCGATGACTGGTACTGGGGGATCAAACAGGATCCGCAGATCCGGTCTGTGCTTGACGGGCTGGAACGCCTGCTGCATTCTGAAATGCAGGAGGATTGGTGATATCCGTTTCATTACCGAAAAAGCTGCCCCGACGCGCTGAAAACGCTTCGGGGCAGTTTTTTTGTATGCGTATTCAGAGCAAAGCGGTTTCCATGCCGACCGCGCCGGTGATCTGCGGCTCGCCGGACCAGATCACCTCATAGAGCCTGCTGCCGTAGCGGACGGCCTTCAGCGTATCCATTGCCGGACAGAGAGGATGCGTTTCAAATCCGCCCCAGATCAGAACGCCCGCGCCGGATTCCGCCGCGACCGTTCGCAGAAACTTCCGGCAGAGCGCCGGATCGTTGTCCGCAATATAGAGATACGAGATCACCTGATGCGGGATGATGCTCCCCGCCTTCGGCAGCCTCGGATAGCCGAGCCATTGCGTCGGCAGATGCGAGAGCAGCCTGTAGATCCCGCCGTATGCGGTCATGCGGTACTGCTTCAGCGCACGCTGATCGCCTGCAAAGCAGCAGGCGCGAATCTCGCCGTTTTCGCGCAGCGCATAGAAATGCTTCTCGCCGAAACCGTCATAATCGGGATCCGCAGGCGTTAATGCAAGCTGTGAAAAATGCGTCTGCATCAGCGCATCAAAGCCGCTGCGGTCATCGCGGTCAAGCGTGAAGAATCTCCTGCCGCCGTGAAAGCAATAGGTCATGTAATGTCCGAGATATTTATATTCCGGCATATTGCGGTGATGCTTCTCGAACATTTTTATCACCGCGGTATTGTCATCCAGCACGGTCGAATACACACAGGCGCAGTCCTCCAGCAGCGTGCCCATATACTGATAGGCGCGTGCAATAAAATAGAGCTGCTTCTGATAATCCGGATGCACCTTCAGGCCGGTGAGATAGGCCGTGCGCACCGGACTGCCGCCGAGATATTCCCGCCGGATCACCGCGCCGCCGACTGCCGCAATCCGGCCGGTTTCATTGTCGCGGACGACCAGCATTTTCACATCGTCGCCGTCCGCCGCAAAGGATCTGAGCGGCGACGGGCGGAGATATTGAATCGACAGTCCGCCGCTGAATGACGCGCTCTCGAATACGGCGCGGATGCCCGAATCATCCTCCGGCAGCGCGAGCCGGAGCGTATAACGGTCATTTTGGAAGTTCATCGAGATTCTCTCCGATCGGAACGTGCATTTTCTGATCGACCTCGCCGCCGATCCGCAGATTCACGCCCCAGAATAAGCCCCAGAGCAGCGGGCTTGTCCGGCCGAGCGCCGCAAAGCCGCGCCGCAGAACGGTCGCGGGCGCCGAGAATTCCTTGCGCGCATCGCGGCAGAGCTGACTTAATTTTTCGGCGGAGATCTTCTTCGGATGGAACGACAGCTCGCCGTAATGATATCCGTCCTCCAGCCACCATTTGTCGTAGATCAGGCGGTTTTCCGCGCGGAGCCGGTGATAGAGCGCAGTATTCGGAAACGGCAGCAGGTGATTGAATGCCGCCGTATAAAAATTATGCTTCTTCGCAAATTCCAGCGCATCTGCAACGGTGCGCTCATCGTCATTGTCATAGCCGAACACGAATGTTGCATAGATGCCGATGCCCGCATCGTGTATGCGCCTGACCAGCTCATCGCGTTCTCCGAGCGCATAATTGAATGATTTGTTCATCTGGTTGAGATTCTCTTTGTTGAGACTTTCAAAGCCGATGAGGATCAGCTCGCAGCCGCTTTTGCGCATCGCTTTCAGCAGCTTTTCATCCTTCGCCATCGACAGTGTCCCCTGCCCTGCCCATTTCTTTCCGAGCGGCGTGATCTCCTCAAAGAGTCTAAGCGCATTCTTCCGGTCGGCAACGAGATTGTCGTCCACGAGGAAGGTGTATTTATGCTTGGTTGCGGCGAGATCCTCGACGATCAGCGAATGCTCCCGCGCATGATAATGGCTGCAATAAAACTGCGCGATCGAACAGAAATCGCATTTGTGGCAGCAGCCGCGGCCGGTCTCGACCAATGACACCGGCAGATAATTCTTGCCCTCAAAAATGCTGCGGTCGGGGCGGACATCGTATTCCGCAGTCTCGCCGGTATAGCGCTTTTTCAGGCAGCCGTTTCTGACATCGGAAAGCATCTGCGTCCAGACCGTCTCGGCATTTGCGACAATGACCGCATCGCAGAACTGCTCCGCCTCCTCCGGACAGAGCGTGACATGATAGCCGCCCATGACGACCGGGATCCCGCGCTGCCGGAACCGCTCTGCAATGCGGTAGCTGCGCTTTGCGGTATAGGTCTCGACCGTGATGCAGACAAGATCGGTCTGCGTGTCGTAGTCGATCAGCTCAATGCGGTCATCGTAAAGCTCCGTTTCGATCTCCGGCGGCGTCAGCGCCTTGAGTACGGCGATCGTCAGCGGCTCCATTTTCCATGTGCCGATATATTTCTTGCCGGGCTTTTTGCCGATTGCCGGCAGAATGAATGTGATCTTCATGATGCCTCCTTACAGCACCGGAATATCGGAATTGTCGCACATGACTGCCCGCGTGAATTTATGCCATTTGTCGGCATAGCCCTTGTAGCCGAGATTGACCGGCAGCGAGAGCCACGGACTGTGATTGAAGGGCGCGAGCCGCTTCAGGATATTGCCGGTGGAATAGGTCATGCGCCAGGCGCGGTCGGTGCCCTCCTCCAGCTGCCGCCGCGTCATTTTTTTCGGCTTGTAGACGCAGTGCTGCACATCGTACATTGCCCAGTTGCGCTCGACGATGCGTCCCTCGCGTTCCAGCTCCGCATAGTATTTCGTGCCGGGGAACGGCGTGAGGATCGAATAGCGCGGCAGGTCGATCTTTGCCTTTATGACCATTTCGACCGTGCGGTCAAAGACGCTCGTGTCCTCCTCGTCGCCGCCGAATGCAAAGCAGCCCTGCACAAGAATGCCGTTGTCATGCAGCTTTTTCATCAGCTCGACATAGCTGTCCACGCGGTTGACGCCCTTGTGGATATATTTCTGCGATTCCTGCGTGATCGACTCAAAGCCGATCAGCAGTCCCTTGCAGCCGCTTTTATGCAGTACACTGATCAGCTCATCGTCGATGCCGACGGAGGA
>CAMOOV010000135.1 GCA_946621745.1 uncultured Ruminococcus sp. | reverse complement strand
CTGCTCCGAGAGCAGGGCTTCATCCTCCGCGAGCAGCATCGCCGTCCGTGCGATATGCTGTACGGCAGCGGGATTTTCGCGCAGCAGCAGCGGCATGATCTCCTGCCGGAGACGGTTCCGGCTGCTTTCACCGGTGAAATTCGTGCTGTCGTCCACATAGCGCTGTCCGCGGGCGCGGAGAAATCCGAGGATATCCGCCCTTTCCGCATCGAGCAGCGGCCGCCGGAGCCTTCCGCTGACCGGCAGGATCCCGCGCAGACCGCGCAGTCCGCTGCCACGCAGCAGATGAAACAGCACCGTCTCTGCCTGATCGCCCGCATGATGCGCGGTGACAATCACGCCCTCCGGCGCTGCCTGCTCCAGTGCCTGATACCGCAGCCTGCGTGCCGCGGTTTCCAGTGAAAGATGATGCGCCGCTGCATAGGACGGCACATCGGCATAGACAGTTTGCAGCGGGATTCCGTTCTGCCCGCAGACCTCCGCGCAGAATGCGGCATCGCGGTCGGCCTCTGCGCCGCGGATTCCGTGATGCACATGAACGGCGCGCAGATCAATGTCCAGCGTCTCCCGCAGATCATGCAGACAGAGCAGCAGCGCCGTGCTGTCCGCACCGCCGGAGAATGCCGCCGTACAGATACAATGCTCCGGCCGTCCCGCGCTTTGCAGGACGATCTCATGCAGCCGGTGCATCATGCCGGCGGTGCCTCACGGTTTTCCGGCGAGGAGAACCGCGTATACTGCGCATCCCAGATCAGCTTGATCGTTCCGGTCTCGCCGTGACGGTTCTTGGCGACGATGCATTCGGTGATATTCGGTGTCTGCGATTTCTCGCGGTTGTAGTAGTAATCATTGTAGAGGAACATGATGATATCGGCATCCTGCTCGATCGAGCCGGATTCACGGAGGTCGGACATCATCGGGCGCTTGTCGGTACGGCTCTCAACGCCGCGGTTCAGCTGCGAGAGCAGCAGCACCGGAACATTCAGCTCCTTCGCCATCAGCTTGAGGTTTCGCGTGATATCCGAAATGACCAGAACGCGGTTATCGGATTTCAGCGGCGCATCCATCAGCTGCAAATAGTCGATGACGACCATGCCGATATTCTTCACGCGCCTGAGCTGCGCCTTCATCTGCGGAACGGTGATGCCGGTCGCCTCGGAGAGCATGATGTTCATGCTGCCGAGCACATCGGAGCTTTGCGCGATGCGCGACCAGTCTTCATGGGACAGATGACCGGTGCGGAGCTTGTGGGAATCGACGAGTGCTTCCGTCGAGATCATGCGTGACGCGAGCTGCTCCATACTCATTTCCAGAGAATAGATCGCGACCGTTCTGCCGGAGCGCCTTGCGATATTCGTCGCGAGATTCAGCGCGAACGAGGTCTTGCCCATGCCGGGGCGCGCTGCCAGAATGACGAGGTCGGAATTGGTCATGCCGCCCGTCACGGAATCCAGCTCCGGATAGCCGGTCTTTGCACCGAGGAAGCGCTCACGGTCGGGGCCGGAGATATCCTCCAGATGCTTAAAGGTCGAAACGACGACATCCTGAATCGGGATCAGGCCGTGCACATCGCGTCCCTGCCGGATATCGTAGATCCGCTGCTCTGCGGAATCCAGAAGCGTCTGTGCGGACTGCGTACCCGCCGCGATATCGCGCAGCAGCTCCTGTGCAACGGTCGCAAGCGAGCGCGCACAGTACCGCTCTGCAACGATATTGCAGTAGCTGACGATATTTTCTGCGGAGGGAACGCTCTCCATGAGATCGCGGATATAATTTCTGCCCTCGTTCTCATTCTCGAAGATTCCGTTTCGCACGGCCTCATGCACCACCACGACCGGATCCAGCTCACGGTTTCCGCTGCCCTCCGAAAAGAGCGAAACCATGATGCGGAACAGCTCCTTGTGCTGCTCCAGATGAAAATACTCCGGCCGGATGATATCCAGCGCGACGGAGATCATTTCCGGATCAATCAGAACCGAGCCGAGAATCGCCTGCTCTGCTTCATCGCTGTGCGGGAGTGACTGCGGCGAAAGGCTGTCGTCGCCCCAGCCGGAGAAATCGCTGCGGTCAGCCATTTTCCGCCACCACAGAGACCGTGAATTTCGCGGAGATGCCGCTGTAGAATTTCGCTTCCGCGCTGTAATCGCCCTCATTCTTCATTTCGCCGCTGACGGTGATCTTGCGCTTGTCCAGATCAAAGCCGAACTGCTCCTTCAGCACATCGGCGACATTGCCGGGCGTGACCGCGCCGAAAAGCCGGCCGCCCTGTCCCGCCTTTGCGCGGATGACGACCTTTTTGCCTTCGAGCTTTGCAGCCTGCTCCTTCGCTTCCGCAACGGCCACATCGACCTTGTGCTGCGCCGAAGCCTTCTGCCCCTCCAGCTTATTGAGATTGGCATTGGTCGCCTCCACGGCGAGCCCCTTGCCGATCAGAAAATTCCGCGCAAAGCCGTCCGAGACATTCTTGATCTCGCCCTTTTTGCCCGTACCCTTGACATCCTGTAAGAGAATGACTTTCACTGTAAGATCCTTCCTTTCTGTTACGGTTCTTCTTCCTCTGCCGGCAAATTCTGCTCGGCATCATAGGCATCCAGCTCCTCCAGCAGCAGCTCGCAGAGCTGTGCGATTGTGCAGTCCGAACGCTGCGCCGCCGCCATGATCTGATGGCCGCCGCCGCCGAGCCGCTCCATGATGACCTGCACATTGACCTTTCCGAGCGAACGCGCCGAAACGCAGGCCTGATCCTGCCCCGGATACAGCACGAACGATGCATCCACATTTTCCACGCCGAGCAGCTCATCGGCCGCCTGCGACGCGATCACGCGGATCTCCGGGATCGGCTCGGTCTGTACGGCAATCGCATACCGCCCGTGCAGTCTCGCTTCGGAGACCAGCCGCGAACGGTGCTGATAGGCCGTCAGCGATTCCGCAAACAGCGTCTTGACCGCGATCGGATCCGCGCCGCGCTCCCGCAGGAATGCTGCGACCTCAAATGTATGCACGCCGGTCTGCATGATGAAATTCTTCGTATCCAGCATGATGCCGGAGAGCAGCGCCTCTGCGATAAAGCGCGGCATTTCCTCGCGAAAATCGAAATACTGGATCATGCCGGTCACAAGCTCCGCCGCCGAGGAAGCGTGCGGATCATGCAGCTTGAGCGTGGTATTGTCGAGATAATTGACCATCTGCCGGTGGTGGTCAATGACGACCGTATGTCTCGCCAGCCGGTACAGCTCGGCATCCTCAACGATATCCTTGCTGAAGGTATCGACGATGACGAGCAGATCGCCGTCGCTGATCTGCTTCCGCGCCGTCTCCGGCGGGATCATGCAGCCGGGCATTTCCGTTTCGATCCGGTCAGTCAGCAGCTTTGCGACGGTCGATTCCGTCCGGATGACGATATTATACGGTATGCCGCACTGCTCCGCGATGAACGCAACGCCGACCGCCGCGCCGACCGCATCGAGATCGCTGGCGCGGTGTCCCATGATATAGATATGCCCGCAGCGCTTCATGAGCTTGAGCAGATCCTTCGCAACAGCGCGGTTTTTCGACTTGCTGCGGTGTTCGATGCCCTGTGAGACGCCGCCGTAGAAGGTGAAGCCGTTATCGGTCTTGACCGCGGCCTGATCGCCGCCTCTGCCGAGCGCCATATCGAGCGACTGCTGCGCAAAGCGTTCATTCTGCGCAAGATCCTCCCCGCTCCGGCCGATGCCGATTGAGAGCGTCAGGCTGGATCTGCCGCGCACCGTGATCTTGCGCGCCGCATCGAGCAGCGGAAAGTGTGCGCGTTCCATTTCGAGACAGTGTCTCGCCTCTGTGATAATGAAGAATCTGTCCTCGTCGAGATGGCGGAAGATGCTGTTTGTGTTTTCGAGCATCTTGTCAAACAGCGATTCCAACGCTGCCAGCACCGCAGCGCGTTCGCTCTGCCGTGTGCCGTTGAACAGATCCTCATAGTTGTCGATATTGATGAGCAGCACGCAGGGGCGGGTGTCCATATAGATCCGCTTCAGCGTGGCATAGGCTGTGATATCCTCAAAGCAGAACATCACGGTCAGATTGCTCTTGCGGGAATAATCCGTCCGCGAAACGCGGAACTGCCTGTCGTAAAGTCCGATGTCCATTGTCTCACCGTCGCCGAGCGCATCGGGACGGAACGGCAGAACCGTTTGCAGCGGCCTGCCGAACAGCTCCTTGTCGCCGGCGATCTGCTCCGCAAAGGCATCGTTATACCAGACGACTTCATAGAACGAATCGAGGATCAGGATCGGGACGGGCATCCGTTCCGGCGCGATCTGTCCGGTATGCTCCAGATTGTTGTTCATCCGCGCCACATAGCGCAGTGCATTTTTCCGCAGCAGCCATAGCTCATAGCCGAGCCATGCCGCCGCCGCCAGCAGGAAAAGCAGCAGGATCCAGAAGGCTGCTCCGCCGAATGATTTCCGCGAAACGATCAGCGCGGTCAGCGCGATCAGTGTGAGCAGTCCGCCCGCAACAAGCAGACGGATCGGTTCTTTTTTCTGCATGGATACCCCCCTTTCCGTTCTGTATTTATGTCATTTTCAGATGCAGGATCAAATGCTGTCAGTACGCCGGAGGACGCTCATACTTCCATGATGATCGGGAGAATCATCGGTGTACGCTTGGTTTTCTGGAAAATATAATCCGAAAGCACATCGCGCAGTCTGCCCTTGAGACCGTTCCAGTCGCGGAGCGCGGAAGCATTGCACTGATCGAGCGTTTCGGTCAGCAGCAGCTTTGCCTCATCCATCAGCTCCTCCGCCTCGCGGACATAGACAAATCCTCTGGAGATCAGCTCCGGGCCGGAAACGACATCATTCTCTGCGCGGTCAATGCCGATCACAATAATAATGAGGCCGTCCTGTGCCAGATGCTTTCTGTCACGCAGCACGATCGAGCCGACATCGCCGACGCCGAGACCGTCCACCAGCACTCTGCCCGCAGGCGCCTGACCGGTGATGCGCATATCAATGCCGTTCGTTTCGATCACATCGCCGATCTGTCCGACGATGATATGATCGCGCTCCATGCCGATGCCCATAGCAAGCTCGGCGTGCTTTTTCAGATGCTTGTATTCGCCGTGTACCGGAATGAAATATTTCGGCTTGACCAGCGAAAGCATCAGCTTCAGCTCCTCCTGGCAGGCGTGGCCGGAGACATGGACATCATACATTCTCTCATAGACGACGCGGGCGCCGGATTTCATCAGCTCATTGACGACACGCGTGACATATTTCTCATTGCCGGGGATCGGCGTCGCAGAGATGATGATGAAATCCTGCGGCGTGATGCTGACCTTTTTGTGGTCGCCCATGGCCATGCGCGTCAGCGCGGACATCGGCTCGCCCTGGCTGCCTGTTGTAATCAGCACGATCTTCTCCGCAGGGAAGCGGTTCATGAGGTCGATGTCGATGATCGTGCCGTCCTTGACATTGAGGTATCCCAGCTCGCGTGCGATCGTGATGACATTGACCATGCTTCTGCCGAAGATCGCGACCTTTCTGCCGCTGTTCTCTGCGTGGTCGATGATCTGCTGGACGCGGTGGATATTCGAGGAGAAGGTCGCGATGATGATGCGCTTGCCCTCCGCCTCCGCAAACAGCTTGTCAAAGGATTCGCCGACCTTGCGTTCCGTCGGGGTATAGCCTGCGCGCTCTGCATTCGTGGAATCCGCCATGAGCGCCAGGACGCCGCGGCTGCCCAGCTCACCGAAGCGGCCGAGGTCAATGATGCCGCCGTCGATCGGCGAGAAATCGACCTTGAAATCGCCCGTATGGACGATCACGCCCGCCGGCGTATGGATCGCCATGCCGACGGAATCCGGGATCGAGTGATTGACATGGATCAGCTCGACCGCCATGCAGCCCATGCGGATCGTCCGGCGCGGCTGCACGACATTGAGCTGCACCTTGCCGGTGAGCTGATGCTCTTTGAGCTTTGCTTCGACGAGTGCGAGCGTCAGGCGGGTGCCGTAGACCGGCGTATTGATCTTTTTCAGGAAATAGGCAAGGCCGCCGATGTGATCCTCGTGGCCGTGCGTCAGAACGATGCCGCGCAGCTTATCCGCATTCCGCTCCACATAGGTGAAATCCGGAATGACCAGATCGACGCCGAGCATCTCGGAATCCGGAAAGGCAAGGCCGCAGTCGATGATGAACATATCGTTCGCGCATTCGATGACGGTCATGTTCTTGCCGATCTCGCCGAGGCCGCCGAGCGGGATGATCTTCACGGGCGTTTTGGCGCGGAGCTGCTTCTCGTTCCGTTCCCCGCTGCTCTGACGCTGCGGCGCACGCTGAACGCCTGCCGCTCTGACTGCGGAGGACTGCTTGCCGGAGCCTTCTGCACTGACTTTTTTTGCGACTGCTGCCGGGGCATTCTCCTTCGGTCTCTGCTTCTTCTTTTCGATTTTTTCGCTGACAAGTTCAGCCGGCAGGATCTTTCTGCCGATGCTTGCGAGCGGGATCCCGCCGCGCTGTGATTTTCCGCGCTGGGGATTGCCCTTTGCTCCCTTTACGGGGCGATCATTGTTTCTGTCCAAAAATAATCCTCACTTTCCGCCGGCACTGCGGAGCGCCGGCTTTTCTTTCGGGTATACCCATACAGATTCTAGTATACGCCAAAACAGCGAAAAAGTCAAGTCTCAAACAGACAGCCGGCCTGTTTTTCGGGAAGCACGGCAAAAATCAGCGCGAATCTGCGGAGTTTTTGCCGAATCGGTGCAGGCGGCCTGCGGAATCATCATATTTGCAGGGGAATTGTGCAAACTGACAGAAACGGAAATCACAGTTTGTCAGATATTGCTGATAATTCGTGTAATATTGCGATAAAACCCGCCGGTAAACGATCATCATTCACTTAAAAACTGTTTTATCTGCCGACTGTTACTTAATGGATGCCGGTTTTTTCCGTTTTTTCGCGGAAATTCTCCGAAATGGTTTGACAGTGCCGCATATACTTTGTATAATAAACACAGAAGCAGCTGACCGGAGCTGCTTCATAAAATGCCGCATTTGCGGACAAAAAAAGAGGGGTTCAAAAGATGAAAATGCAGAAAAACAAACTTCACGCAGCGCTGACCGCGCTCGCCGTGACCGCCGCATCGCTCTCGGCCGTCACGGGCATCCACGCAGCCGCAGCCGACGGTGCCGGCGGCTACAGCTGGGAAAAAACCGACGGCTATCAGGAAGCGACCGTTTCCGTGCAGGACGCCGGCGGCAAGACCACCGTCACCTTCGACAAGGCCGACAACAAGGAGTACATCGCGGGCTTCTGCGCGCAGGACGGCTCCGGCTGGGACTGGTCGGATTACACCAAGCTCTCGGTGACCGTCACGAATACCGGCAGCAGCGCCGTGACCTTCGGCATCGCACTCGGCACCGGCGGCGACTGGAACTGGCATCAGTCCAACACCTACGCAACGATCGACCCGGGCGCCTCGCAGGATCTGAGCTATTATCTCACCGGCGAGGAATGGACATTCAATGATACCGTCTGCGCGGTAGCGGATCTCTATGAAGTCCACCGCATCAATATGATGATCTCCGCACCGACCGATACGCCGGTTAGCGGCTCGGTTGAGATCTCTGATCTGAAGCTCGGCGGCAGCGCTTCTGCGACGGTCGAGCCGAAGGACGGCTTCTATGTCAACGGCTCCAAGCTCTGCGATGCAAACGGAAATCCGTTCATCATGCGCGGCACGAACTACGCCTACACATGGTTCAAATGGCAGAACAATGTCGATGCAACGCTGAAGGAGATCGCGAATTACGGCGCAAACACCGTCCGCATCGTCCTCGGCGACGGCGACCAGTATGACAAGAATACCGCAGGCGAGATCGCAAATCTCATCAAAATCTGCGAAGCGAATAAGCTCATCGCTGTCTTTGAGGTTCACGATGCGACCGGTAAAAACGAGACGCAGCCGCTTCTGAATGCCGCGAAGTA
>CAMOOV010000134.1 GCA_946621745.1 uncultured Ruminococcus sp. | reverse complement strand
GCCAAGCTGCCAGCCGGGCTCCGGTCGTCAGGCGGGCTTTGTGCGGTGTTGCCTTCAGGATTGGCACAGGGATCCGTTTGCAAAGATCACGCCTGTATTGCGAAGATCATCCGTCCCGGCCGGGACGACGCTGATGCTCAGCACATTGACACCGCTGATATCCTGCCGGATATGCAGCACACCGGATTCTGCCGTGACTGCATATTGCTCCAGTATCCTGCCGTCTCCGCTGATCCGGATATACACTGTTCTGTCAGCATCAAAGCCGGAGAGCGGAATTGCATCGACAGTCAATACGCCGTACTGTCCGTCTGTCCGGAAATCGGCTGAGCTGATCTTCCGGCCGGTCAGTGTGCCCTCATAGGAGTGATACAGATTGCCCTCCGCAGCGGGATATGTCTTGCCGGCACAGTCTGTCAGATCGGATTCCGCAATATAAAAATCGCGCAAATCCGTATTTTCCGCATCGGATAATCTGCATGGCTGATAGGCGGCAAGCTGTGTGCGCAGATCGGCTATGATTTCGGCATCCGGTGCGATCTGCTCCGCTTCATCGGCGAGCGCCTGCGCTGCTTCATAGTCACCGCGCTGCAAAAGCAGGGCGACACGGCGCGGCACGAGCCGGAGCCAGCGGCTGTAATAGCTGTTTTTCGCAGCTGTCAGAACGGCATCCTCCTGCATGGATTCCGGCAGACCGATAAATGTGCCGAACGCCTGCTGATAATGTCCGTCGGCAAATGCCAGTGCGGCAGAGCGCAGAGTTTCGGTTCGCAGAACGGTATCGCGCAGCTCTGTGATCCGCACAGTTTCAGCCGTCAGCCGGATATCTTCCGGCAGAAGACGAAGCGCTTCCTGCAAGGCTGCCAGCGCCGCGTCATAATCCGGCTCATCGCTGTTCACTGCAACTTCCGCAAGATCCAGCGCATTCTGTCTGCATTGCCCCTGCAATGCAATCACCTGCGCTTCGGCATCGGCAAAAATATCCTTTTCCGATTTCGGTATTTTGCGGTAGGTGTCGATCGCGGATTCATAATCGCCTGCCGCTGCAAATTGCTGTGCGGTCGTTTGCAGGGCAACGGCGGCTTCCCGCATCCGCAGCGCTTCCAGCTTCGGCTTGACGGCCGCCGTGACTTCAGGAATATCAAGGAGCATGAGCGAACGCAGGGCTGAACTGACATCATCCGCCGTGCGTTCTCCTGCCTGATATGCGTTATAGAGCTTCTGCGGCTTTTCCGCCAGCGCTGCGGCAATATCCTCCGGAAGATCCGTATCCGGATCGCGCAGATCCAGCAGCTGCTTCGCGGCTGCATAGTCCTCCGCCGTCACCGCCTTGCGCAGCGCAGCATCGGGATCCGCCGGTTCTGACTGAACCGGTTCGGAAACCGCTGTACCGGGATTGGCCTCCATCTCTGCGGCCGAACGGAAACGGCGTGCGAGAATGATGCTCTCCGCTGCAAGACAGCAGATGAATACAGGCAAACTGATCCACAGTACCCGCCGGATCTTCCGATCGCGGCGCCGCTGTGATGATGAACGCTTTTTCATGCTGCTCCCCCTTCCCGGCTGTCTTTCCGTTTCCATTATAGCATATAATGACGAAAAGTGCAAGGAATACGAAAAAATAAAATAAGTGTTTCCGCAGCCTGATCGCATATCGGAGCCGGGCACTGCCCGGTTATAGCATATATTGACGAAAAGTGCAATGGATACAACAAATTTTCATCATCCGTTCCGTATTCTGATCTCATATCGGAGCCGGACACTGTCCGGTTAAATCTTTCCGTTTTCGTTCGATCAAACGGAGGTACCGCTGATCCTCGGCAGACAGTAAAGCGTGAAAAATACCCGTCTGATCGCTCAGACGGGTATTGCTTACTGCTTTGATAGACGGAATTGCAATGCGGTCATACCGACCTTGATCTTGAACTGCCGCATGAAATGTGATTCACTGTTGTAGCCGCACTGCTGTGCGATTTCCTGTATGCGGAGATCTGAGAATTCCAGAAGCTGCTTTGCTTTGGTAAGACGCGCTTCTATGACATCGTCCATCAGGTTGATGCCGAAGAGCTGCTTGTAAAGCCGGTGCAGATGACTCTTGCTGATGCAGAGCCGTGAAGCAATGTCGGTGATATTCCAGTTCTCCTGCGGGGTTTTCAAGGATATTCTGCCGCAGCCGGCGCAATGCTGCATTGAGATCAATCCCCGCAGTTTCCGCCTGCTTTTTCAGGGCCTGCGCTGCCTGCATGACAGCCTGTTCGGATTCGCGGAGGGAGAAATCCGAAATGCACACACTGTTTGTCACAAGCTGAATCGTGCCGGACAGCTTGCCCAGCAGTGATTTCACCGCACTGTCAATCCTGTCGCTGAGCTCGCCCACAGAAATGCGATCCTCTGCATATAATATTGCCAGCACAGAATCATCCGTTCGCATAGTCAGCATCTTTCCTTCCGCAGTATGGCGCAGCGCATTAGGAAGCACAAGCATCGGATCAAACGGCAGCAGTCCGCTGCTCTTTTGCCATGTTATGAGGAGCAGAGCGGGTGTTTGTTCTGTTCTGCGCATTTCTGTCAGCATTTCGGGAAGACGCTCCGCAAAACCGCGGCGGTTATAAAGCCCCGTCTCCGGATCGCGCACGGTCAGCAGTTCCATCTGCGATTTGATGTATTCGCGGTGCATGATGTGCTGCAAATTATCAAGCCCGTTGACAGCCGCCTCGCACCAGCTCAGGTAAAAATCATCGGCGCTGATTTTTTCGGGCGAATCGTATGCTGCTGCGATAAATCCGAAAAACTGTCCGCGGTTGTGCAGCGAGGTCAGCAGCAGCAGCTTCGGCTCATGCGGCAGCTGCAATGCAGGCAGAATTGCAGAAGTCGGGAAAAGATACTGTTCATTTGCATTGACACCGCGCCGTTTGGAAAGGGCGTTCAGCATTCTGTCCGGATAGCCCTCCGTGCGGAAAAGCTCCGGATGCTCCAGATCAAAGCACCAGTCCTCACAGAGACAGATCTCCAGCCATTCCCAGTCCCGCAGGACATGGCCGACCTGATCGGCAGCTTCGATCCAACCGTGCAGGCTGTTCTGATTCCGCATTTTATTGATGAGATCGGAAGCATAAAACTGCTTGTGCCAGACAGTGTGCCGGATGCGGTGCCGGAAATAATGCTCCAGCACATAAGCGTCGATCGTATGTGTGCCGGTCTGTGCGTGGGTGCAGCCGCAGCTTTCTCCGCAGCAGATCTCCTGTTCGATCGCGGAAGGCGGCAGTTCCTGTCCGGTAATCATGCCGCAGAGCCTCCGGACTGCATCCGCGCCGAGCTGCAAATCGCGTCCGATTACGGTTGTGAGCTTCGGACTGTGTATCCACGCATCGGCGCTGCCGTCAAAGCCGGTCACAGCGATCTGCTCCGGTACGGAGATGCCGTTTGCGATCAGTGATTCACAGAGCGCCGCCGCCATACTGTCGCTTGCACAGACAATGCTGTCCGGCATCGGCAGACTGCCCTCTGCGATCTGTCTGCCGATCTGCTGCGGAACCTCACGCCAGAATTGCCCGTAGAAAATATCCTGCTCGCCGCAGGACAAACCGGATTCCTGCATTGCCTGACGGTATCCCGCAGCACGCGCCTTCGAGGGGCGATGCTCCGGAAAGCCTGTGATGCAGTATTTTTTTTGCAGCCGTGTATGTCGATCAGATGCTTTGTCATGCGGTACATTGCATTCTGCTGCCGCGGATAGATCGTTTGCAGCGGCTTCCGTATGGATTCCGCGCAGCAGCTCATAATCCAGCGGATCCACGATCTCCGGCAGCAGCACACCGATTTTCCCGATGCTGTCCATATTCTATTTTCCCCTGTAAATTGGCTGCTATGTTTTTTATTTTAGTATATCATAGATTACCGGGATTGTCAATCAGACCGAAAAAATCATTGAAATGAGAGAATATGTGATTGAAAAGTCAATGCTCCTTCGTTATAATGAAACTATAAAGTGAACCGGTGTTGTTTGTATGCTGACTGTCTCCCCTTCGGCAATCGGCAGACTGCTCAGTGTCGGTTTGCAGAAAAAACAATATAATGATATGGGGGAAATGAAATGAAACAGAAAAAGCTGCTCTCATTCCTGCTGGCAGGCGCACTTGCGCTGACCGGATTACAGACAAAGCTTCCGGCACAGAAAGCATCTGCGGCAGCAGGCACCCGCGTTTCGGTGCATGATCCTTCCGTCATTAAGGACGGCAATACCTACTATGTGTTCGGCTCGCACATCGAAGCCGCACGCTCGAACAATCTCCGCGACTGGCAGCGCTTCTCCAACGGCTATGCGCGGACAAACAATGTGGAATTCGGCAATCTTTCACAGAATCTCGCAAAGGCGTTCGCATGGGCGGGCGAAGATCTGGAAGACTGCGCGGGCGGCTTTGCTGTCTGGGCACCGGATGTGTTCTGGAATGCGGATTTCGTCAATGCAGACGGCTCAAAGGGCGCGTATCTGATGTACTTCTGCACATCCTCGACCTACAAGCGCTCGGTCATCGCATTCGCTGCATCAAAGACGATCACGGGGCCTTATAATTTTGTGGATACGCTGATCTATTCCGGCTTTACGAACAACGATTCGTGGGCGACGAGCAATACCAAGCGCGTCAACCGCAAATACACCTCGACCAATATCCCCGACCTCGAAAAGAGCGGTCAGGTCTCGCACAACAATGCGTGGTTCAGCGGCAACGGCGATTTCAACAATCAGCAGTATCCGAACGCCATTGATCCGACGATCTATACCGATACCGACGGCAGGATGTATATGTGCTACGGCTCGTGGTCTGGCGGTATCTTCACACTGGAAATCGACAAAGCTACGGGCAAATGCATCCACCCGAAGTCCGGAAAGACCGCAGACGGCAGAATGGTTGACAGCTATTTCGGCACGAAAATTTCCGGCGGCTGGGGCAAATCCGGCGAAGGCCCGTTCATTGAATACAACAAGGACACAGGCTACTATTATCTCTGGGTGACCTACGGCGGCCTGACCTCGAACGGCGGGTATAATATGCGCGTCGGGCGATCAAAATCTCCGCTCGGGCCGTTTGTTGATGCAGCGGGCAGAAACATGGTGCTCGATGCGAATACAAATCTCGACAGCATCGGCCTCAAGGTCATGGGCAACTACAAATTCAGCACAATCGGCCGCGCATACATGGCCTGCGGTCACAATTCCGTGCTGCGCGACGATGACGGCGAATGGTATCTGCTCTATCACGCCAGATTCGATGACGGCGGCGAAGGCCACGAAGTCCGCGTCCATTCGATGAAGTTCAATGAGGCAGGCTGGCCGGTCGTCATCCCGTTTGAATACTGCATCAATCCGTGGTCGGAAACCGGCTACGAGACAAGCGACATCGTCGGCAATTACGAGTTTATCAATCACGGCAATGCAACAGACGGCAAGATCATCAACTACCAGAATATCACGCTGAATGCAGACGGTACGATTTCCGGTGCAGTCAGCGGCACATGGCAGCAGGCGGATGAATCCTCCGCAGCAACGCTGAAAATCAACAATGTAACCTATCAGGGCTATTTCGCCGCAGAATATGACGAAAGCACCGGCAAGCGCGTTATGGTGTTCACAGCAGTCGGCAATAACAATCAGACGATCTGGGGCGCACAGACAAGAGCATGGTCGGGCAATGAACGCTCCGTACAGCCGATCACCTATGCAGACGGCAAATATATCAAATCTCTGACCGTCAATGACAAGACCAATGCGCGGAACTGGTCGGTTGTGACTGCGGGCAAGCAGGCCGGCAGCAGCATATTCGGTGACAGAGAATTTAAGTTTACGAATATTTCCAAAACGCTTGACGGCGCAGAGTGGATCCAGACCGCGTGCGATTCCAAGAAATTTGCAGGCGATGAAGCGGCATTCACGGCAGGCGCGGATATCTCCGCATTTGTCGCGCTGGATACCAGAATCACCGATGTTCCGGCATGGCTCTCCGGCTGGACAAAGACCGCCGATACCCTCACAGACGACGGCGATCCGCAGGTGACCTATCAGCTCTGGGAAAAGGATTTTTCCGCCGGTCAGACCGTCACGCTCGGTGAAGTCAATCAGTCCTCCTGCGTGAATTATGCAGTTGCTGTCACGGAGAAGCAGGTACTGTCTGTGACCGGAGACATCAATGCGGACGGCATCTGTGACAAGACCGATCTTGTCATGATGCAGAAATATCTGCTGACAACCGGCACACTGACACCGGAGCAGGGCAAAACCGCGGACATGAACCGTGACGGGAAAGTCAATGCGATCGACTTCACAATTCTGAAAAGACTGCTGATGCGCGAGCCGGAGCAATCCGGCCCGCCGCAGCCGGTTCAGCTTAGCGTCAGCCGGTACAACAACCCCTTTGCGGGCGGCATCACGGCAACAAACGGCAAATACAACTACGGCGGCGATCCTGCTGCACTTGTGGACGGCGATACGGTCTATGCTTATACGGGACATGATATTTCGACGAATGCAGAGGTCAGTCAGGCGATCTACAATATCCCGGAATATCTCTGCTATTCTACGAAAGACCTCGTTCACTGGAACTATGAGGGCGTCGTCATGAATATGCGCGATGTTTCTTGGGGCGATGCAAAAAGCGCGTGGGCAAGTCAGGTCGTCAAGCACAATAACAAATATTATCTCTATTTCTGCTCATGGGACAGAACCGCGCAGGGCAAGCAGTCGATCGGCGTTGCAGTTGCGGATTCTCCGAAAGGGCCGTTCCGCGACATCGGGCATCCGGTCGTTGCGGGTACACTGACAAACGATCAGTCAAGCAACTGGGATGACATTGATCCGACCGTCTGGGTAGAGAAAGGCAAGGACGGTCAGGAGCATCGCTATCTTGCATGGGGCAACAGCAGATATTATATCTGCGAGCTGAATGATGATATGACAAGCGTCCGCGACCTCAACGCTGACGGCAGAGTCACCTTCGGCGGCGAGGGCACAAACGGCGATGTCTTCTATCGCGGCAAGGGCATGAATATGTATACCGAAGCACCGTGGCTCTACCGCCGGCAGAATGCAGACGGCACCTATTACGGCGACTATTATCTCATCTACGCTTACCGCTGGCGCGAGCAGATGGCATATTCCACCTGCACCGATCTGCTCAAGGGCGACTGGAAATTCGGCGATGTGATCTTTGAATGCAATGCGACCTCGAATACCAATCACAGCGGCATCTTTGATTTCAAGGGCAAGACCTACATGATCTACCACAACGGCGCACTGCCCGAGGGCAACGGTTATCGCAGAAGCCCGAATATCTGTGAGGTACATTTCGACAGCAGCGGAAAGATTCTGAAAATGGAGGAGACCACAGCAGGCATCGGCGGTACAGTTTCAATGATCAGCAATCAGAACGGTGCGCTGCTCGGTCATGCGGCATTTACCAATTCAATCAATGACAATGCGTACCCGTACACAAATGTCGCGCTCGGCTTCGGGATGCAGAATCTGACTGCGCATGATACGGAATGGGTGATTGTTCTCGGCCTCTGCGATGTGGAGAATCAGACCTATGTTTCGATCGAATCCGAAAACAAGACAGGGCTGTATGTGACCGTCAATGCAAACGGCAGCGGCGCAGTGCTTTCGCAGCAGACTTCGATTCAGCAGAACGACTTAAAGCGTGCGACATTCCGCACAGTGACCGGTCTTTCCGACCGCAGACAGGTCTCCTTTGAAAGCGTGTCGAGTCCCGGCAGATATCTCACCGCTGCGGCAAACGGTGCTCTGACGCTGACTGACGGCAGCGATGCGGCAGCCTGCACATTCCGAATCAGCGAGAAAAACTGAATCACATTTATTGGCAGCGGTACACAGTCTTTGTGTATCGCTGCTGCTGTTTTCAGAAAGGCAATACCGCACAGAGCTGGCGGTGCAGGATACTTACGGTCAAATATATTTGACCCGTCAGATTGTATGAAAA